>DATIMX010000152.1:0-6395 GCA_035474935.1 Geodermatophilus sp.
CCGGAGTTCGTGCCCCGTCCTGCACTGGTGATGGCGCTGGACGGCGGCGAGGACCGGGCGCTCACGCTCGTCTGTGCGCCCCCCGGTTACGGCAAGACGCTGCTGCTGGCCCAGTGGGCCCGCCGGTCGGACGTGGCCTGCGCCTGGGTGGCGCTGGACGAGGAGGACGACGACCCCCGGCGGCTCTGGGAAGCCGTGCTCGCGGCGCTCGCGGCATCTCCCGCCGTGCCGCCGTCGAGCCGGCTGCACAGGTTGGTGGTGCCGCGGACGACGGTCGGTGCGGACTTCCTGACCGACCTGATCGAGGCGCTCGCGGTCGTTCCGTCGCGGATCCGACTCGTCCTCGACGACGCCCAACACCTCCACAGCCCCGAGACGCTGCACGGCCTGCTGCTCCTCCTGAGGCACCGTCCAGCCGGTACCCGGCTCGTGCTGGCGAGTCGCTCCAACCCGGCGTTGCCGGTCGCGCGGCTGCGGCTGGAGGAGCGGCTGTGCGAGCTGAGGACCGAGCAGCTCTGCTTCTCGGCCGACGAGACGTCGGCGCTCGCCGACCTCTGCGGGGTCCGGCTCACCGACGCGCAGACCACCGCGCTCCGTGCCCGGACCGACGGATGGGTGGCCGGCATCCGGCTCGCCGCCCTGCGGCTGCGCGACCACCCGGACCCCGATCGCTTCCTCGCCACCTTCTCGGGGGACGAGCGGCCGGTGGCCGACTACCTCGCCGGCGAGGTCATCGCACACATCTCCGACGAGGACCGTGACCTGCTCCGACGGACGAGCATCGTCGACCCCATCCCGGCCCCCCTGGCCGTCGAACTGTCCGGCCGGGCCGACGCCACGGACGCGCTCAGTGCCATCGAGCGCACCACCGGACTGATCGTCGCCACGGGAGCGCACCGCAGGGAGTTCCGGATCCAGGAGCTGATGCGCTCGTACCTCACCGCCGATCTCCGCCGCCACGGTCCTGTCCGGGCGGCACAGCTGCACCGCCAGGCAGCGGCGTGGTGGGCGGCTCAGGGCCGCCCCGTGGAAGCCCTGCGCCACGCGGCGGAGGCGGCCGACGGCGCCCTCCTGACCTCCCTCCTCCACCGCTGGGCACCAGAGCTCGTCGCGCGCGGTGAGCACACCGCGTTGCGCCGCGCGCTCGCCGCGGCGGTGGGCACCGCCGTCCCCGACGCCTGGCTCTCCCTGTTGTCGGCACAGGTCCACCTGGGGGACGGCGACCTGCCCGCGGCGCGGGCCGACGTCCACCGGGCCGGGACGCCGGGCTCGGAGCCGAGCGACGGGGGCCTCGCGCACTTCAGAGCCGCCACGTGGGGGTTGGCCGGGATGGGCGGCCCGGTCCTCGCGGACGCGGCGGCACCGGAGGACCCGGCCCTCGCCGCACTCGTGCTCGCCGGCCGGGGTGCCGCCGGGATCGTCCCCTCGGCCGGCGGTCGTCCGGCGAGTTCCGCGACCGTCCTGGCCGACCTCGAGTCCGCTCTCGCGATCGCCCGCGACCGACACCTCGGGCTCCTCGAGCTGCAGTGTCTCTCGCTCATCGGCGCCGCCGCGGCCACAGCCGGTGACCACGGCCGCGCCGCGGCCGCCGCGGCCGCCGCGATCACTGCGGCGGCCGCACACGGGTGGCACCACTCGACGTGGACGGCCGCCGCTCACGCCGTGCTCGCGCACGCCTCGCTGGTCCGCGCCGCCCCCTCCCGCGCACTCCAGGTCGCGGTCGACGGCCTCCGGATCGGCACGGCCGCCCAGGACCCGGTCGTCCGCTTCGCGCTGCGCACCGCGCGGGGTGGCGCGCTGTTCGACATCGGGGACAGGACGAGCGGGCTCCTCGAGCTGCAGGACGCCCACGCCCAGCTCGGGGGGTCGCCCGTCCCTGCACCGTTGGCCGCGTGCGCCGCGTTGCTCGAGCACCGCGCCGCCCTGCTGCTGGGCTCGTCCGCCGCTGCGGCGACGTCCATGGGACGGCTCGCCGGAGGCGGGTGCTCGGACGCCGAGGTCACCCTCATGCGGGCCTGGGCGGAGGCGGCTGCAGGCTCTCCGCAGCAAGCCCGCGCCACGGTCGCCCCGCTGCTGGACGGGAGCCTGGAGCCCACCCTGCCCTCGACCCCCGTGGAGGGGTGGCTCGTGGCGGTGTGGGCCGCTCTCCGGTCCGGCGACCGTCCGGGCGCCCGGCAGGCGCTGCAGGCAGCCCTCGACCGAGCCGAGCCGCTGGACGCACTGCGGCCCTTCGCGCTCGCCGGCCAGGGTGTGCGGGTCCTGCTGGTCGACCAGCTCGGCGGCGATCGGGATCCCTCCGCCTTCGCCTTCCGGTGCCTGTCCGCCCAGCAACGGGTGCGCCGGCCACCGGCTCCGCCGCTGAGCGCACGTGAGCACGACGTCCTCGCCCAGCTCCTGTCCCTGAGCAACCTCGGTGAGATCGCCGATGACCTCCAGATGTCGGTCAACACGGTCAAGACCCACGTCCGGGCCATCTACGGCAAGCTCGGAGTGAGCACCCGGCGGACGGCGGTCCTGACCGCGGTCGAATGCGGTCTGCTGGCATGAGCCGGGAGCCTCGTCCGTACACCGGGGTCGAGGCCGGCCGGGTCGCCCCACCGGTCCGTCGCCGGTGGAGCGCCCATGTCCTGGAGGAGTACGGGACGACGACGCCGTCCGCGCCTCCGGCGGTCCCGGTCACCTGAAGGAGCCCGATCATGGCTCTCCCCCCGAAGACCTCCCCTCGGGTGCCCGTCAGCAAGGGCGTCGTCCCGGAGCTCCCCCTCGAGTTCACGCCGCGTCCCCGACTCCGGCAACGGCTGGACGAGGCCACCACCGATCAGGTCGTCGTCGTCAGTGCCCCCGCCGGGTTCGGGAAGACGCTGCTGCTGGCGGACTGGGTCCGCGACGGCGGGAACCCGGAGACGGCGTGGGTGACGCTGGACGCCGACGACAACGACCCCCGGCGACTGTGGAGTGCGGTGGCGACCTCGCTGCTGGCCCTCCCCTCGGCAGGCCGGGACCCTCGGTTCCAGCGGCTGGCCGCTGTGGCGTCGCTGCCGGGCGGGCTGGACGTCGTGGAGGAACTCGCGGACGCCGTGGACGCCCTCGAGACCCCTGTTCGGTTGGTCCTCGACGACGTGCAGGAGTTGACCGGACGGGAGGTCCTGCGACAGCTCGCCCGGCTGGTCCGCCGCCGGCCGGCGGGACTGCGCCTGGTCCTCGCGAGCCGGGCCGACCCGCCGATCTCGGTCCCTCGGCTCCGGCTGGAGGGCAGACTGCACGAACTGCGGATGGATGCCCTGCGCTTCACGCTGGACGAGACGGCCGCGCTGCTGGCGGCCACCGGCCTCCAGCTGGCACCGTCGTCGCTGGCCGTGCTGCACGCGCGCACGGAGGGCTGGGCTGCCGGCCTGCGGCTGGCCGCTCTCGCCCTGCGCCGGACCGATGACCCGGCCGGCTTCCTCACCGACTTCTCCGGGGACGAGCGCTCGGTGGCCGAGTACCTGACCGGCGAGATCCTCGACGCGATGAGCCCGGACACGCAGGGGTTCCTCCGCACGGTCAGCGTGTGCTCCCCGTTGCCGGCCGGGCTCGCCGCCGAGCTGTCGGCACGGGACGACGCCGACCGGGAGCTCGACGACCTCCGCCAGGCGACGGCGCTGGTCGAACGGACGTCCCTCGCCGACTACCGCATCCACCCGCTGCTGCGGTCCTACCTGGTCGCCGATCTCGCTCGGCACCGTCCGGAGATCCACCGGGACCTGCAGGCCACCGCGGCCCGGTGGTGGTTCGCCCACGACGAGCCGGTCCACGCCCTCCGCCATGCCGAGCGGGCGGGTGACCGGGACCTGATCGCTGCGCTGTTGCACCGCTGCGGCGTGCCCCTGCTGCTCGGCGGGGACCTGGGGCCGCTGCAGCGCGCGCTGGCGGCCGCCGGGCCCGAGGCGCGCGCGGCCGACCCGTGGCTGGCGCTCACCGCGGCGATCACCCAGCTGGAGACCCGGGCGCCGGCTTCCGCCGCCGCGGAGCTGGAGAACGCCCGTCGTGCCTGGCCCGACGCCCCCAGCGCCGGTCTGCGCGCCCTGCGGGCCAGCGCGGAGCTCCTGGCCGGGACCCAGGGCCTCTCCGACGGCTCGTTTCCGCACCTCCCGCCCGACGAGGAGGTCGCCCCGCCGGAGATGGTGGCTCTGCTGCACGCCAGCCGCGGGGCCGCCGAGTTCGGCAACCCCGACGGCGCGGACCTCTCCCTGGCCGGCAGCGAACTGGAACGGGCCCTGGAGCTCGCCCAGGCGAACGACCTCGGCTACCTGGAGGTGCAGAGCCTCTGGATGGTGGCGACGCTGGCGGCCATCCGCGGCGACATCCGGGGCATGGTGTCGGCTGCCGCGCAGGCCGTGTCCGTCGCGGCCCGGCGTGGCCGGCACCCGTCGGCGTGGTCCGCGGGGCCGATGGGGATGCTCGCCTACGCCGACCTCCTGAGGGGCGACCCGGCAGCGGCTCTGGCACGGTGCGAGGAGGCCCTCGGTACCAGGGGGCCGCTGCCCCCTGAAGCGGCCTACCCCCTGCACGCCGTCCACGGAGCCGCACGCGCCGATCTCGGCTCGCGCCCGGCCGGGCTCGCCGAGATGCGCTCCGCACGCACCGACTTGGGCGAGACGTCGATGCCGGCGGCGATCCTGGCTGCCCTGGCCGTCCTCGAGCACCGGGTGGCGCTGCTGACCGGCAACCTGGGTGCGGCGGCACAGGTGGCGCACTGGCTCGGCCTGCGCACCGGCACGACCGGCGAGACGTTTCTGCTCCGGGCCTGGACCGAGGCCGCTGCGGGACGCCATGCAGCCGCCAGGGCCGTCGTGGCGGCCGTGTACGAGCGGTCGGTGCCGAAGCTGCTGCCACAGACCGTGGTGGAGGCGCACCTGCTGGACGCCGAGGCCGCCCTGCAGGCCGGCGACCAGTCCTCCGGCCGAGCGGCACTGGATCAGGCGCTCACCGAGGCGGAGGCCAGCGGCGTGGCGCGGCCCTTCGCCCTGGCGGGACCGTGCACCCAGGCGCTGCTGGACGCCCGGGCTGCGGCGAACGGACGGGGCCCCTTCGCCGCCCAGCTGGCCGCCGCCCGCGCCGTGGTGGTGTCGGACCCCGTCGTCCCGCTCAGTGACCGGGAGATGGCGGTCCTCGCGCTGCTCCCATCGCTGCTGAGCGCCCGGGAGATCGCCGACGAGTTCACGGTGTCGGTCAACACCGTGAAGAGCCACATCCGGTCCATCTACGCCAAGCTGGGGGTCTCGACCAGGCGTGAGGCGGTCCGCCACGCGCGCGACGCCGGGCTGTTGCCCTGACGCGGTCATCAGAGCGGGGTGAGGTGCCGCGCCGCCGCCACGGTGAGGGTGGCACGGGAGAAGACACCCCACGGAGGCGACAGGAGTCGCTCATGCCGGATCGGCGGTACGAGGTGCGGGTGACGGGGCGGTTGTCCGAGCGCGCGCGGGATGCGTTCGCCGGCATGGACGTCGACGAGGTGACCGCCGAGACCGTCATCACCAGCCTCGTGCACCAGGACGAGCAACTGCACGAGCTGCTCGCCGTGGTGCAGTCACTCGGCCTGCACGTGGTGTCCGTGCAGCAGGTCGCCCCCTGACCCTGGCCCTGGTCTGCCGGACGGGAACTACTGCGCCGTGTTGCCGACAGTGCGGTCCACGTCCGAGCCGGTGCGGACGCACCGGCCCGGGCCCGCCCGCGCCCGGCCTCCAGTGGGCAGCAGCGCAGAGATGGGCCACATCGTCCGATGTGGACGCGGCCGGGTGCCCCACAGGCTGATACCGGTGTTCCACGGGGTGCGGCAGGCGGGCGACCGAACGCGCCCCGGGTCACCCCGGACGGCACGGGAGGTGGCGGGGATGGACGAGGCGCGCATCGACGTTCTGGTGGGTGGGCCGCCCGAGACGGCGGCACGCAGGCGCCCGGCCGACCGCCTCGTCCGCTGGGGCGAGCACGCCGCCCCGGTGCGGGGCGCCGGCACAGCAGGGGGAATGGTGCCCACCGACGACGACCTGATCGAGCGCACGCTCGCGTTCTCCGGCTCCTACGTGTCCGACGACGGGCAGGTCACGATCGAGCGCTCCTCGCCCGGCTCATCCCAGTACTCGGGGGCCCGGTTCGTGGGCCACTGTCACGTCTGCTCCACCGCCGGCTCGACGGCCGCCGCCGACCAGCCGTTGTCCGACGTGCACGCGGCCGCCCGTTTCGTGGCGGCGCACGACCACGGGAACGTGGACTGACGGGACGTCCGCGCGGTCCCGCGGTCGGGGTCGTCGCCCCCGCACCACCCGAGCACACCGAGGAGCAGCACTGACCGCGCATCTGCAGCGCTCGGAGGCGGCGTCGACCGACCCGACCGCCCGACCCGGTCGCGCCGGTCA
>DATIMX010000153.1:0-2563 GCA_035474935.1 Geodermatophilus sp.
CGACGAGGGCCAGCGTCACCCCGAAGAGTCCGTACCGGCGGCTGTAGGTCTCCAGGAGGCGGGGCATGTAGACCGTCGAGGCGATCCCGTAGGCGCTCGTGCAGACGCTCGTCAGCACACCGGTGGGGACGAGCCGACGCCAGGCGATGCGCCGGTCCAGCAGGACCCACGGGAGGCAGGACCAGAGCAGGAGCCCGGCCACCGCGGAGACGGCCAGCAGCAGCACCTGGCTCGACAAGAGCGACCCGATGAGCGCCCTCGCGAGGTACAGCAGGCTGATGCCGAGCAGCAGGGTCGTCAGCCCCAGCGCGGCGTGCACCGCGTGTCCGACGCCGCGGCGCGCCTCGAGGCGCCAGGCCTGCTGGTACATGCGCTGCATCCGCCGGGTCAGCGAGACGCCGGAGAAGACCAGGAGGGAGCCGCTGAAGAGACCGACCGCGCTCCCACCGGCGTGCGCGAAGAGACTGTCCACCGCGTCAGCGGCGTCGCCGGTCAGCCGGAACCGGCCGATGATGGCTCTGGAGACGGCATCGCCGTGACCGGCCGGCGCGAGCGCGGCCACCAGGAAGAGCAACGGGATCAGTGTGGTGAACGCCTGGGAGGCGAGGACCAGGGCGCGGTCGATGCCCTGGAGGGTGAGGAACGAGCGGGCGCAGCGGCCGGCGAACGTCGTCTCCAGCCGACGGACGAACGCGCGCTGCCCCTGGACAGTCAGCGTCCCGCTCCTCCCTCTCCGGACACGGCGGTCGGCTCAGGTGTGCCTGGGCGCCGCCGGCCGCGTGCTCCCGCGGGTCCCGCGGGTCACACCCCCGCCACAGCGGTGATCCGGCCCGACGCGATGGCGTCCACCAGCGCCTGGTGGTCACGCTCGTTCTGGTCGGCGTACGACGCGGCGAACTCCCGGACGGCCACGTCGAACGAGGGACCGCCACCGAGGTAGGCGGCGATCGCGATCCGGTCCCCCGACCTCGCGTGGGCGCGGGCCAGCGTCCACCCGCACACCTCGCCGTAGGCGAGCATCCCCTGCGGCAGCATGGTCTCGATCTCCGCCGACCCCTTCCAGTCGCGCAGCTGGCGGACGTAGAAGTCGCGCTGTTTCCCGTCGAAGCCCGCGGTCCCGACCCAGCCGAGGAAGATGTCGCTCGCGGCCTGCATCAGCCGTTGGCCGACCACGACGCGCTGCCCACCGTTCCCGTACTCACTGGCGCCGAGGAAGGTCTCGAGCACCGACGGGCCGGCCTCCTTCGCCTGCAGGAAGAGCGGGTGCTCGCCGTCCTCGAGGAAGAGCAGCATCCACGACCGCGTGCCCACGCTCCCGACCCCGACGACCTTCCGGGCCATGTCCACGAGCCGGTACCGGTCCAGCAGCACCCGCCGCTCGGGCTCCAGACTCTCCCCGTAGGAACTGACGACCTGACGAAGCATGTCCTGCGTCGGGTCGGCCTCGGCGGGCTCGCTGACCAGGTCGCGGACCGGGACCACCAGAGGCGGCTCGGCGTTCAGCCGCGCCACTCCACCGGCCACGGTCGCGAAGCGACCGAGGGCGCCCAGGTTGTCCTTCGTCTGCGCCTTGGCGACGCTACGCGCGAGCGACTTCCGTTGGTGGGCGTGCAGCGACACCGAGGTGACGGCCTCGAGCCGGTCCACGTCGGCGTGGGCGTACCACACGTCGAGGGCGTCCATGCCGGCGAAGCCGCGCATCGCCCGCCGATACGCGGCGACCGTCGCGAGCACGATGTCCCGGCGGGTCCTGGCGGAGTAGTCGTTCGCCCGGCCGGCGATCTCCAGGCTCGTGGCCAGGCGCTTGACGTCCCACTCCCACGGTCCCGGCAGGGTCTCGTCGAAGTCGTTGATGTCGAAGACGAGGCTCCGCTCCGGGGAGGCGAACAGACCGAAGTTCGCCAGGTGCGCGTCCCCGCACGCCTGCACGGCGAACCCCGACCGCGGGGTCCGTGCCAGGTCGCCGGCCATCGGCAGCGCTGCCCCACGGAAGAACGCGAACGCCGAGGACGCCATGCGCCCGTAGCGGATGGGCACCAGTTCCGGGACCCGTGTTCGCGCCTGGTCCTCCAGCAGGGACAACGGATCCGTCCGGTTCGGCCCGGCGGCGAACTCCGCGTGGCTCGCGCGCGGCACCTCGGCCCGCGCCGCTCGGCCCTGCGCCGTCCGCTGCTCTCGCGTCGCCGGTACGGGCGGGGTGGGCGTGCGCCGTGCCGTCGTCGCGCGTGTCATGACGTCGCGCCCCCCGCCGGGGGCCGCGGAGCGCCCGGTCGGCCGAGGAACTCGAGGAGGGCGAGCACGACCAGCAGGACGGCAGTGATGCCCAGGATGGCCGCTCCGGGGGGCCGGCTCTTCCCTGACCGCACCGAGCCCGCCGTGCGGTGGACCTCCTGGCCGGCCCGGTCCCACGCCGGCGCGAACTCCGGTCCGGCCACCAGCTCGGCGGACTCGAGATCGGTCACGACCACCACCTCCGTGCACGACGGGCGTCCCCGCAGACTGGACCCGCCGTCCCCACCGCGCCTCGCCTCTCGCGGGTGAGACGGGCCCGACGGACCCTCGT
>DATIMX010000154.1:0-3885 GCA_035474935.1 Geodermatophilus sp.
CATCAAGAAGACGAACAAGGTGCTCATCGTCGAGCAGGGTTCGCTGCAGACGTCGTACGGCGGCTGGCTGGCCGACGAGATCCAGCGGCGCTACTTCGACTACCTCGACGCGCCGGTCGCCCGGGTGCACGGCAGCGAGTCGTCGCCGAGCATCTCGAAGGTGCTCGAGGCGGCCGCGCTCGCCAGCACGGGCGACATCGTCGACGCCCTCCGCAGCATCTGACCCGGCCGCCTCCCCGAAGGAACCTGTGATGGCTACCTACTTCCGCATGCCCGGCGTGTCGGCCGACTCCGACGAAGCGGTCCTGGAGTCCTGGACCGTCGAGCAGGGGGCACAGGTCGCGAGCGGGCAGACGATCGCCTCGGTCGAGACCGAGAAGGCCGTCGTCGACGTGGAGTCCGACGTCGACGCCGTCGTCCACACCCTGCTGGTCGAGAACGGGGCCACGGTCCCGGTCGGCGACCCCATCGCGATCCTGCTCGGCGTCGACGAGCCGGCCGCCGCGGCCGAGAAGCTGCTGGCCGACCTGGGCCTCGGCGGCGCCCCGGCCCGTGGCGACGCTCCGGCCGTCGAGGAGGCCTCGACGGGGACCGAGACGCAGGTGGAGAAGGAGCTCGACGCCGCGGTGGAGTCGGCGCCGGAGGAGGCCGCCGACCCGGAGACCCCGGCCGAGGCCACGCCGTCACCGCAGCATGTCGCCGTGGGTGACGAGCCGGCCGCGGACGGCAACGGGGGGCGCCGGTTCAGCAGCCCGAGTGCCCGGCGGCTGGCACGCGAGCTGGGCGTCGACGTCAGCACGCTGAGCGGGAGCGGCCCGAAGGGTCGTGTCGTCAACGCGGACGTGCGTGCTGCGGCCGAGGCCGCGCCCGCTGCGGCTGAGCCGGCCCCCGCCGCAGCGCAGCCGGCGCCGGCCGCACAGCCGGCCGCCGCCGCGGCTCCCGCTCCGGCAGCGGCGGCCGCAGCGCCGGCCGCGGCCGTGCCCGAGGGGTGGACCGCGGTTCCGCACAGCCGGATCCGCAAGATCATCGCTTCGCGGCTGCAGGAGTCCAAGAACACGGCGCCGCACTTCTACCTGCGGATGTCCGCACGGGTCGACGCGCTGCTGGCGCTGCGCGCGCAGCTCAACGCCTCGGGCCGGGTCAAGGTCTCGGTCAACGACTTCATCGTCAAGGCCGCAGGCCAGGCGCTGGTGGACGTGCCGGCGATGAACGTCGTGTGGACCGAGGACGCGGTGCTCCAGGCGCCCACCGCCGATGTCGCCGTCGCGGTGGCGAGCGAGAAGGGCCTGGTCACTCCGGTGATCCGGGACGTGGCGTCGCTGTCGCTCTCCGGGCTGTCGGCGAAGATCAAGGACGCGGTGGGCCGCGCGAACCAGGGCAAGCTGTCGACGGCCGACCTGCAGGGCGGCACGCTGACGGTCAGCAATCTCGGTATGTTCGGCGTCGAGGAGTTCGACGCGATCATCAACCCGCCGCAGGCCGGGATCCTCGCCGTCGGTGCGGCTGTGCGGAAGCCGGTGGTGGGCGAGGGCGACACGCTCGAGATCGCCTCGGTGCTCTCGCTGGTGCTGTCGGTCGACCACCGGCCGGTGGATGGCACGGACGGCGCCCGCTGGCTCGCCCGGCTCAAGGAACTGCTGGAAGACCCGATGCAGATCGTGGTCTGAGAGTGATCCTCGACGAGATCGAGTCCGTCATCCTGGACCTCGACGGCACCGTCTACCTGGGTGATGCCGCCCTGCCCGGCGCGATCCGGGCCGTCACGGCCCTGCGGGACGCGGGCAAGCGGATCATCTTCTGCAGCAACAACCCCACGAAGCACCCGGAGGACTACGCGGCCAAGCTGACCCGGCTCGGCATCCCGGCCGACCCCGCCGAGGTCTTCACCAGCCTGGCAGCGACCGTCCGCTGGGTGCTGACCGCGATGCCCGGGGCGGCGGTGTTCCCGATCGGGGAGCAGCCGCTGCACGACGCCCTCACCGGGGCCGGTGTCGACATCTGCGACGACCCCGCCCGGATCGACCTGGTCATCAGCTCCTACGACCGGACGTTCGACTACCGCAAGCTGCAGATCGCCTTCGACGCGCTGTGGTTCCACCGCCGGGCCCGGTTGGTGGCCACCAACCCGGACCGGTTCTGCCCGTTCCCGGGCGGCCGCGGGGAGCCCGATGCCGCGTCGATCACCGCGGCGATCAACGCCTGCACGGGTGTCGCCTGCGAGGCCGTGTTCGGCAAACCCGAGCCCGGCCTGCTCGACATGATCGCCGACGCCACGGGCCTCGTGCCGGCGACCACGCTGATGATCGGCGACCGGCTGTCGACGGACATCCGGTTCGCGCACAACACGGGCATGATCGGCGCGCTGGTGCTCACGGGCGAGACCGACCGCGCCATGCTGGCCGCCGCCCCGGCGGCCGACCATCCCCATGTCGTGCTGGAGCGCCTCGACGACCTGCTCGTCGCGGCCCTGCCCGCCGACGCGGACCCCGCCGAGACACCGGCGGACCGGTCGTGACCGGCCTCGACGCAGGGCGGGCGGGCGCATTCATCGCCCGCTGGGACCTGCCGCTGCGCACCGTCGAGTCGGGACCCGGCGCGCTGGCCGCCCTGCCCGCGGTGCTCGACCGCTTCGTTCCCGTCGCCGACCTCGCGCTGGTCGTCGACGGCACGCCGATCACCTACCCCGGGGGCGACGTCGTCGCCGCGGTCCGCGGGCTGCTGCCGGCCGGAACCCCGACCCGCACCGTGACGGCCCTGGCCGGGGAACACGGCACGGTGCTCGACGAGCCCACCGTGGCCGCGGGGGTCGCCGTCGCGCAGGGCGCCTCGCTCCTGCTGTCCGTCGGCTCGGGCACGGTGACCGACCTGGCCAAGCAGGTCGCGTCCGAGCTCGACGTGCCGGTGGTCGTCGTGCAGACCGCCGCGTCCGTGAACGGCTACGCCGACTCGTTGTCGGTCCTCGTCCGCAACGGTGCCAAGCGGACCGGGCCGAGCACCTGGCCGAGTGCCCTGATCATCGACCACGACGTGCTGCGGGCCGCCCCGGACCGGCTGACCCGGGCCGGTGTCGGCGATGCGGCCGCGGCCTGGTGTTCACCCGCCGACTGGTACCTCGCGTGCGCGCTGGGCCTGGACCGCGCGTTCGACGGCGAGGTCCTCCAGCCGGTGCTGGACGCCGCCGAGGTGATGCTGTCGGCCGATCCCTCGACGCCGGAGGCCCTCACCGCGCTGGCCGACACCCTGACGCTGGGTGGGCTGGCCATCGGCGCGACCGGCACGACCGCGAGCCTGTCGGGCTGCGAGCACCTCATCAGCCACCTGCTCGACATGGCGGCGATGGCCGACGGCACCGAGCACGACCTGCACGGCGCGCAGGTCGGCGTGGCGAGCGTCGTCTCCGCCGCGCTGTGGGAGATCGCGCTCGAGGACGACGGTGTCGGGGCGCTCACCGCGGCGGACCTCGCACCGCCGGACGACCTGCGCGCACGGGTGGAGGAGTGCTGGATCGACCTCGACCCGACCGGCCGCCTCGGGGCCGAGTGCTGGGCGGCGGTCGAGCGCAAGTTCACGACCTGGGAGGAGCAGCGCGGCGGCACCAGCCGGTTCCTCGGCGACTGGGCCGCCCACGAGGAGACCCTGCACCGCTACGCGTACGCGCCGGAGATCCCCGCCCGCGCGCTGCAGCGGTGGGGCGCCCCGCTGCGCTTCGCGGACCTGACCCCGGCCGTGGACCCGGAGCGGGCGCGATGGGCGCTGCGCTGCCTGCCGTTCATGCGCGACCGCTTCACCCTGGCCGACCTGCTCCTGCTGGCCGGCCGCTGGAACGACGAGCTCGTGGAGCGCGTCCTCGACCGTGCCGCCCGCACCGGCGGCGGCCTGTAACCC
>DATIMX010000155.1:0-2968 GCA_035474935.1 Geodermatophilus sp.
CCGCTCAGCGGGGCTGGACATGCCTCCACGTTAGGCGCGTCTCCTCCGCTCGGCGCAGCCGACCCCGTCGGCGCGGATGTTGGGGATAACGGTACTGTGGCGGCTGGGTTCGCCGGGGATTCCCCAGCTGGTCGTCGGGGCCCGGCTCAGCGGCCGGTGCCCACCACCGACAGCGCGCCGGGCACGCATACGCTGGCGGCCGGCAGCGGCGCGACCGGTTCCCGTCGGCGTCGTGCGCAGCCCCTCCCCGGCCGGCTCCACCCGGCGGGCGCGGTGCACGGTGACCGCGGGGGGCTCGACGTGCGTGCCGGCGGTCAGCCCGCGGACGGGTGCGCACCAGCTCGCGGCGGCTGACCGGCCCCACGACCGTGACGTCGAAGGCGCCGTCGGCAGGGTCGGCGGCCGGGCAGATCCGCATGCCGCCGCCGTACCAGGCGGTGTGGCGGGCCGTGCGGGACGGCCGCTCCCCCACCCTGGCGGGCGCACCGGACGGGACGCTGCCCACCCTGCTGGTGCTCGCCGCGGCCGGCGCCGACCCGCTCGTCGGCCGGGCGGTGCTGCGGCACATGCACATGGCCGACCCGCCCGCGGCGCTGGAGGCGGTGCACCCGCGGGTCGCCGAGCTGCTGGCCACCGGCTGGGCACCCGGTCGCCCCGCGCCCGGTGTGCCCGGGCCGACGGCGGGGTTCGCGGCTCCGCCGCGCAGCCGGCTGGTGGAGGAGCTCACCGCGGTCGCGGCCGGGCAGCCGGCCTGACCCCGACGCCCGCCCGTGCCGGTGCCCGCGGCGGCCCCGTCCCGGGCCGGTCCCGCCCAGAGGCTCGCCACGAGCCTGTGAGTGGTGAGGGGACGGAATCCCTTTCCGAAGGATGGGGAGGACCGGGGTCCTGCCAGGGTGGAGAGCGGGGGGTCCGCTGTCAGCCGCGGGAGCGCGCCGGGCCGTCCAGCGGCGCGGCGTCGTCCTCGCGCCGGAGGTCGTCGTAGGGGGCGGGCTGCGCGTCCAGCCCCGACGGGGTCGTGTCCAGCGCCGACGGCGCGGCGTCCAGCGGCGAGGCCTCGTCGTCGGAGAGGTCGTGGAAGTGCTCCACGGCGTCCCGCTTGGCCCGGCGCCGGTCGACGAACCGGGCCACCTGGATGGCCAGCTCGAACAGCACGATCATCGGCCCGGCCATGAGCAGCATGGTGAACGGGTCCTGCGTCGGGGTGACGAACGCGGCGAACACGATGGTCAGGAAGAAGATCCACCGCCGGGCGCCGCGCAGGACCTCGTAGGAGAGGACGCCGACCAGGTTGAGCGCCACGGCCACCAGCGGCACCTCGAAGCTCACCCCGAACGCCACCAGGAGGGAGAGCATGAAGCCGATGTAGTCCGGCGCGGTCAGCGCGATGACCGTGCCCTCACCGGCCAGGCCGAGCAGCAGCTCCAGGCCGGCCGAGAGGGAGACGTAGGCCAGCACCGCGCCGAGGGCGAACAGGATGGTGGAGACGGCGACGAAACCGAAGCCGTAGCGCTTCTCGTTGCGCTTGAGCCCCGGGGTGATGAACGCCCACAGCTGGTAGAGCCAGATCGGCGCGGACAGCACGGCGCCGGCCAGCAGGCTGACCTTGAGCCGGATGAAGACGCCGCCGAACACGTCGGTGATCAGCAGGCCGCACCCGCCGTCGGCCGACCCGCCGTAGCGCAGGCCCGCCGGCAGGTCGCAGTAGGGCGCCCGGATGAAGTCGCCGAGGCCGTGCTCGTACCACCAGAACGCGACGGCCGTGGCGACCAGCAGCGCGAGCAGCGCCTTGGCGATCCGGTTGCGCAGCTCTGTGAGGTGCGCGACCAGCGTCATCGTCGCCGCGGGGTCCCGAGGGGGACGGCGGCGCCGGCGCAGGCCGGACCGGCGGGCGGGCTCGCTCATGGTGGTGCCGGGGAGAAGGGTCAGCGGGTGCTGTCGGCCGGGCCGGCCTGCGTGGCACGCGCCCGCAGCTCGGCGGCCCGGGCCTCCGCGGCCCGCGCCTCGGCCTCGAGGGCCTCGCGCTCGCGGTCGGCCGCGGTCGCCGGCGGGAGGACCTCACCGCGCACCGGGGCCGTCTTGGCGGCGTCCTTGGTGCGGACGTCGTCGTCCTTCATGCCCTTCATCTCGCCCTTGAAGATGCGCAGCGAGCGGCCCAGGGAGCGCGAGGCGTCCGGCAGCTTCTTGTAACCGAAGAGCAGCAGGATGGCCAGGATGATCAGGCCGATCTCCATCGGGCCGAGGTTCATCGGGTCCTCCGAACGTGGGTGGCGTCGTCGATGCTACGTGCCCGCCGGCGTCCTGCCGCCCCCGAAACGGGGGGTGTGGTCAGGACGGCCGCTGGACCTGCGCCGCGCGCGCGGCGGTCGCCTGCGCCTCGGTGAGCAGCGGCCGGACCTCCCGCTCGAAGGCCGCGACCTCCCGCCGCAGCCGGCCGGCCGCGCCGAGCACCCCGTACGCGAGCGAGCCCAGCACGACGACGGCCAGGACGGCGACGGCGATCCACACGACGGTCAGCAGCACGGCCCGACCCTAGTCGCCGGAGGTGGACGGCAGCCGTCCATCGGTTGCATAGCGGCTGAGCGCGGCCCGGGCGTCGGCGGCGACGGCCGCGGCCAGCTCGGCCGGCGCGTCGACCGTGGCGGCCCCGCCGAGGGAGGCCACGAGCCGCCGCGCCCACGCCATGTCGGCGGTGCGCAGGGCGACCGCCAGACCGCCGGGCGGGTCCTCGACCTCGCGCACGTCCTCCACCGGGTAGTACTCGGCCACCCAGCGGGCGGTGCGGGCCAGGCGCAGCCGCACCACCGGCGAGCCCGGCTCGGGCTGGTACAGCCCGGCGTCGACGTCGCGCAGCGGCACCCCCGGCGGCGGCGCCGACGGCTCGTCGAGGACCTCGACGTCGTCGATCCGGTCCAGCCGGAACAGCCGGACGCCGCCGACCTCTCGCGACCAGGCCTCCAGGTACCAGCGG
>DATIMX010000156.1:0-3372 GCA_035474935.1 Geodermatophilus sp.
CGGTGTCCAGGTCGGACAGGCCGGCGGTCGCCGACTCGGTCATGCCGACACCACGCCGGTCAGGACCGACGTGAAGAAGCCCAGCCCGTCGGTGGACGGGCCGGTCAGGTCCTCGACCGCGTGCTCGGGGTGCGGCATCAGGCCGACCACCCGGCCGTCCGCGCTGGCCACCCCGGCGATGTCCCGGGAGCTGCCGTTCGGGTTGCCGCCGGTGTACCGCACGACCACCAGGCCCTCCCCCTCGATCCGGTCGAGGTCGGCGGGCGCGGCGACGTAGCGGCCCTCCCCGTTCTTCACCGGGACGACGATCTGCTGGCCGGCCGTGTACGACGACGTCCAGGCGGTGTCGGCGCGCTCGACCAGCAGCCCCTGGTCGCGGTTGCGGAAGTGCAGGTGGCCGTTGCGGGTCAGCGCGCCGGGCAGCAGCCCCGACTCGCAGAGCACCTGGAAGCCGTTGCAGATGCCCAGCACCGGCATGCCCTGGCGGGCGCGGTCGACGACGTCCTGCATCAGCGGCGCCCGCGCGGCGATCGCGCCGGCCCGCAGGTAGTCGCCGTAGGAGAAGCCGCCGGGCAGGACGATGGCGTCGACGTCCTTGAGGTCGTGGTCGTCGTGCCAGAGCGCGACGGGCTCGGCCCCGGCCAGGCGCACCGCGCGGGTGGCGTCGACGTCGTCCAGGGAGCCCGGGAAGGTGATGACACCGATGCGCACGGAGGGGGTTCTCCTCAGTCGGTCGGGAGGTGGAGCTCGACGTCCTCGATGACCGGGTTGGCCAGCAGCGTCTCGGCGATCTGCTGCAACTCGGCCCGGTCGGGGGTGCCCTCGACCTCGAGGACGAAGTGCTTGCCCTGGCGGACGCTGCGGACGCTGTCGTGACCGAGCCGGCCCAGCGCTCCCAGCACCGCCTGACCCTGGGGGTCGGAGATCTCCGGCTTCAGCACGACGTCGACGACCACCCGAGGCACGCCGACGAGGGTACCGGGGTGGCGCGGGCCACTGACCGGAGCGCGGGTGAGGCCGGTCTCGTGCGCTCGCTCTCCCCGTCGAGATCGCGCGGTCTCACACTGGCCGAGCCACTGGACGTGCGAGATCACGTGATGTCGTCAACGGAGGGCTCGGCGGATCTCGGCGATCACCTCGTACGGCCGGCCGAGGACGTCGGCGGAGGTGAACCGCAGGACCGTCCAGCCCGCGGCGACGAGTCGGTTCTGGCGGCGGAGGTCGTCGACGAAGACGTCCCGGTCGCGATGGACGTCGCCGTCGAACTCCACGAGGACGCGCCGATCCGGCCAGGCGAGGTCGGCTCGGCCGAGGAACCCGCCTGCGTCGTCCCGGACGACGTACTGCAACTCCGGCGCGGGCAGGCCGGCCTCGTGGAGGATCCAGCGCAGCACCGACTCCATCGGCGATTCGGCGCGGGGATCCCCCACCGGGAGCACCTCTCGCGCCCGTGCACAACCGCGGCCGGTGGGTCGGCGGGCCAGCTGTTGCGCCAGGTCGCCGCGGGAGCAGAGTCCGTCGAGCAGCTGGTCGGTGACCGCGAGGAGCGCTGCTGGTGGGAGCACTCCGGCCAAGTCCCGCCAGGTGCGGGCGGGCGAGGTCACCGGCATCGACCCACGGCGGACCACCTCCTCGTCACCCAACGGGATGCGATGGATCCGCCGATCCCGCCGGCTCTCCGCCCGACCGGCCGCCGGCAGGGTGAGGTCCACCCGCCGGTCGTCGCGGTTCTCGAGCGGGATCTCGACATCCCACAGGGCGGCAGCGGTCCGATGACTGGCGACCGCCCCGGGCGGCGCGGTCAACAGCACGGCGGCCAGCCGAGCGCACGCGTCGTGGCCCATCGAGACAGGCAGGTAAGTGTCCCGCGAGAGGCGGAGCATTCCGGGCTGCCGGAGATGGCGGTCGTTGAGCCCCGCAGCACGAGCGGCCGCTCGGGTCACGGGTCCGGTGATCTGACGACGAGGTCGGCGCTGCACCCGGGCACCTTGCCGGTGCGAGGCGCTCACCCGCTCCCGCTGTCCACAGGCCGGTCGAGATCACGCGATTTCGCACGTCCAGGGGCCGGAACCGTGCGAGATCGCGCGATCTCGACGGATAGGAGCCCGCGGTCAGGTGGTGGACAGCAGGGACCACACCGCCTCGGGGGCCTCCCAGTGGGCGTTGTGGCCGGCGCCCTCGACGAGCACCGCGGCCGGGTCCACCCGGCGCATCGCGTCGAGGCCCACCATCGGGTCGGTCGCCCCCGCCGCCAGCCGCAGCGGCGCGACCGAGCGGCGCAGCACCTCCTCGACCGCTGGGCCGACGGCGCCGAACACCCGGGGGTCCAGTGCCGCCACGAAGCCGCCGTCCACCTCGCGGACACCCGCGGCGGCCACCTCGGAGGACGGGTCCACGAGCCCGGTGAGCCCGGCCAGCCGCAGGTGCCGGTCGGCGGCCTCGGCGGCGGTCGCGAACACCTGCGGCGGTCGGGCGGCCAGCGACCGGGCGCGGCTCACCTCGTCGTCCGTCCAGCCGATCTTGACGCCGAGCGCCACGACCCGCGCCACCTCCACGCCGTACCACCCGCCGCCGAGCACCGCGCCCACCACGCCGCCGAACGAGTGACCGAGCACGGTGACCCGCGCGGCGCCCGACTCCGCCGCGAGCACCGCAACGTCCGCGGCGTGCACCGCGTAGCCGTACGGCGGTTCGGCGAGCGACCGGCCGTGCCCGCGCAGGTCCGGCACGGCCCAGGGACCGCGCCACGACGCCTCGACCAGCGGCAGCAGCCGGTCCCACACCGCGCCGGTGGCACCGAGCCCGTGCAGCAGCAGGAGCAGGTGGTCGCCCGTGCCGCCGGAGCGGTACGCCGTCCCCGAGCGCGTCACGGCCACGTCAGCGGAAGGCGGTGCCGGTCAGGCGCTCGTAGGCGGTCACGTAACGCTCACGGGTGGCCTCGACGACGTCGGCGGGCAGCTCCGGCGGCGGGGACACGCGGTCCCAGCCGGACGACGTGAGCCAGTCGCGGACGTACTGCTTGTCGAACGAGGGCTGCGCGGCCCCGGGCGACCACAGCGTGGCCGGCCAGAAGCGCGAGGAGTCCGGCGTGAGCACCTCGTCACCGAGGACGAGGCCGGAGGCGTCGACGCCGAACTCGAACTTGGTGTCGGCCAGCACGATCCCGGCCTCGAGCGCGATCTCCGCGCCGCGCCGGTACAGCGCCAGCGTCAGCTCGCGCAGCGCCTCGGCCCGCTCGACCCCGACCGTGGCGACGACGGCGGCGAAGTCGATCGCCTCGTCGTGCTCGCCCAGCTCCGCCTTGGTGGACGGCGTGAACACCGGCTCGGGCAGCCGCGAGCCCTCGACCAGCCCGGCGGGCAGCGGGACGTC
>DATIMX010000157.1:0-4226 GCA_035474935.1 Geodermatophilus sp.
CCGGTCGCGGTCTGGGCCTCCGGCTCGGACGAGGGGGGCACGGTCCTGGTCATGCCGCCAGCTCCTTCTCCTTGGTCATGAGCTCCATCAGGTTCTCCTGGGTCGCCTGACCGACGGGGACCTCACCGGTGATCCGGCCCGCGGACAGGGTGTAGATGCGGTCGCAGATACCCAGCAGCTCGGGCAGCTCGGAGGAGATGACCAGCACCGCCTTACCGGCCGCGACCAGCCGGTTGATGATCGTGTAGATCTCATACTTCGCACCCACGTCGATGCCGCGGGTGGGCTCGTCGAGGATGAGCACCTCGGGGTCGGTGTACAGCCACTTGGACAGCACGACCTTCTGCTGGTTGCCGCCCGAGAGCTTGCCGACGACCGAGGCGACGCTCGGGGCCCGGACGTTCATGCTCTTGCGGTAGCCCTCGGCGACCTTGATCTCCTCGTTGCCGTTGACGAAGCCCTTGCTGGACAGCTTGTCCAGGGCCGCGGCGGAGACGTTGCGCCGGATGTCCTGGATGAGGTTCAGGCCGTAGTGCTTGCGGTCCTCGGTGGCGTAGGCGATCCCGGCGTCGATCGCCTCGGCGACGTTCTTGGGCCGGACCTCCTGGCCGTGCACGAACATCCGGCCGGTGATGTTCCGGCCGTAGGCGCGCCCGAAGACGCTCATCGCCAGTTCGGTGCGCCCGGCGCCCATGAGACCGGCGATCCCGACGACCTCCCCGGCCCGGACGGTGAAGCTGGCCCCGTCGACGACCTTGCGATCCTGGGTCGGGTGCCAGACGGTCCAGTCCTCGACCCGCAGCACCTCCTCGCCGGGGTGCGACTCGCGCTCGGGGTAGTAGCTCTCCAGGTCGCGGCCGACCATCCCGCGGATGATGCGTTCCTGGGTGACCTCGCCGGCGTGCAGGCTCAGCGTCTCCACCGTCTTGCCGTCGCGGATGACCGTGACGTTGTCGGAGACCGCGGTGATCTCGCCGAGCTTGTGCGAGATCATGATGCTGGTGATCCCGCGCTCACGGAGCCGGCGCATCAGGTCCAGCAGGTGCGCGGAGTCGTTGTCGTTCAGCGCGGCTGTCGGCTCGTCGAGGATGAGCAGTCGCACGTCCTTCGACAGCGCCTTGGCGATCTCCACCAGTTGCTGCTTGCCCACACCGAGCTGACCGACCGGGGTCACCGGGTTCTCGTCCAGCCCGACCTCGGCCAGCAGGCGGGCGGCTTCGGCGTTGGCCTTGTTCCAGTCGATCAGCCCACCCCGGCCCCGGCGCTCGTTGCCCAGGAACATGTTCTCCGCGATCGACAGGTACGGGACCAGCGCGAGCTCCTGGTGGATGATCACGATGCCCACGTGCTCGCTGTCGCGGATGCCGTTGAAGCGGACCGGCTGGCCGTCGAAGACGATCTCGCCGTCGTAGGTGCCGGTCGGGTAGACGCCGGAGAGGACCTTCATCAAGGTCGACTTCCCGGCGCCGTTCTCGCCGCAGATGGCGTGGATCTCGCCTCGGCGGACCGCCAGGTTGACGTCCTCCAGGGCCTTGACGCCGGGGAAGGTCTTGGTGATGCCGCGCATCTCCAGGATGTAGTCCATGGGACCTCGTCGTCCTGTCGTCGGCGCCTCGTCGCTGGTGGAGGGCGCGCCGCGGATGGTGGGGAGAAGTGTGCGCCACCCCGGCGGGGTGGGCCAGGCCGCGGGATGCCGGGCCCGGATGGTGCCGACCGGGCCCGACAGCGGCGCTGCCGGGCCCGGTCGGGCTCAGGTGGCGGAGATCAGTCCGCCTGGCCGCTGGCGACCTCTTCCTGGGTCCAGTAGCCGGAGTCGATCAGCACGGACTGGATGTCGTCCGCGAAGACCGTCTCGACCGGGAGCAGGTAGGACGGGACGACCTTGACCCCGTTGTCGTACGTCTCGGTGTCGTTGGCCTCCGGCTCGTTGCCCTCGGCGAAGGCGGAGGCGGCGGCGACGGCCTGCTCGGCCAGCAGACGGGTGTCCTTGAAGATCGTGGAGCTCTGGACCCCGTCGTTGATCAGCTTGACCGAGGCGATCTCGGCGTCCTGACCGGTGACGACGGCCATCGGCTGCGGCTGGGCGTCCAGCGTCGGGCCGTAGCCGGCGTTCTGCAGCGCGGTGATGATGCCGCGGGAGAGGCCGTCGTACGGCGAGAGGACGCCGTCGACCCGGGAGCCGTCGTTGTAGGCGGAGGTCAGCAGGTCCTCCATCCGCCGCTGGGCGGTCTCCTGCTGCCAGCGCAGGATGGCGGCCTGCTCGATGCTGGTCTGGCCCGACTTGACGACCAGGGTGCCGTCGTCGATCAGCGGCTGCAGGACCGACATGGCGCCGTCCCAGAAGAAGAACGCGTTGTTGTCGTCCAGCGAGCCGGCGAAGAGCTCGACGTTGAACGGACCGGTCGCGGTGCCCGGCGAGCCGTCCTCGTTCTGCAGGCCGAGGCCCCGCAGCAGGGCGTTGCCCTGGGCGACGCCCACCTGGAAGTTGTCGAAGGTGACGTAGAAGTTGACGTTCTCGCTGTCGCGGATGAGGCGGTCGTAGGAGACGACCGGGATGTTGTTGGAGGCCGCGTTCTCCAGCTGGCCGGAGAGGGCAGTGCCGTCGATCGCCGCGATGACGAGGATGTCGGCACCCTCGGTGATCATCTGGTCGACCTGCTGCGACTGGGTGGGGATGTCGTCGTTGGCGTACTGCAGGTCGACGGTGTACCCCTCGGCCTCCAGCTGCTCCTTGACGTTGTTGCCGTCGGCGATCCAGCGCTCGGAGGTCTGGGTCGGCATCGAGACGCCGATGGTCAGGTCCTCCGCCTCGGCGCCTCCGCCACCGGCACCGCCGCTACCGCCGGCGCCCTCGCCGCCACAGGCCGCCAGGGTCAGCGCCATGCCGGCGCTGAGGGCGGCGAAGCCGAGCCTCTTGCTCACGTGATCTCCTCCTAGAGACTGCTGCGCGCTCGACCCGGCGCAGGCCCGCCCGTGGCGAGCGGCACAAGTGTGAGCGTTAACAACCCACCGCCGTCAACCCCTGATCGCCACGTCGGCGTCACGGTCTCGTAACGCCGACCCGCCAGTCGGCCCGTTCGGGTGAGGTCGTCGGCGAATGGTGAGAACCCAGCTACCCGGCGTCGACACGCGGGGGGTGCGCACAGCACCGCGGCCCGGTGGACGGACGAGCCTCCACCGGGCCGGGTGGCCGCCGCGGCGACATCCGCGGGGATCGTCGCCCGGGGGCTACCGGAGCGTGATCTGGCGGGAGAGCAGGCCGGCGCGGGCCCGGCGCTCGTCGGCGGTCAGCGGGCCGGTCGCGGCCAGCGCCTCCTCCAGGCGCGCCTGGAACGCCGTGGCGGCGTCGGTCCAGTCGGCGGCCGGGGTGTCGGCGGGCAGGTCCCACACCGGCACGAGCAGCCCGTGCGCGCGGAAGGCGCCGGCGTACCTGGTGCCCTCGCCCAGCAGGATCTCGCCCGAGGTGCGCAGCCGGGCCAGCGCGTCGAGCAGCTGCTCCTCCGGCTCGGGCCGCACCCACCGCAGGTGCGCCCGCTCGGCACCCGGCCGCACCCAGTAGGCGGCACCGAGGTCCGGGAGCAGCTCGGTCGGCAGGATCGCCGCGTTCGCCTGCTCCAACCCGGCACGGGCCGCGGCGCCGGCCTCGACGCCCTCCAGCCAGAAGCCGAAGTCCTCGTGCACGGTGACCTCGAACGGCGCCGTGGTGTCGACCAGCTCCTGCAGCCGGGGGCCGGCCGACCCCGCACCGCCCAGCGGACCCGGGTCGACCGGCGCGCCGGCCGGCGCCTCGAGCGCGGCGGCCAGCGCCGTCCCGAGGTCGCGGCTGACGTCGTCGGAGGAGCCCTGGAGCTGGACGCCGAGCAGGATCTCGCCGTTGGCGCGGACCAGTGCCGGGGCGCCGCCGGGCAGCACGCTGGCGAGGGTGACGCCGCGCCCGTCCGTCGTCCGCAGCGGCGCGGTCGCCGCCGGGACCAGCTCGCGCAGCGCGACCCAGTGCTCCTCGCCGGGCAGCCCCTCGAACGGCCGGGTCACCGGCGGGGCGTAGCCCGAGCCGTGGCAGTGCTTGTACCGGCGGCCCGAGCCGCACGGACAGGGCGCCTTGGGGTTGACGCCGCTGTCGGCGGCAGGGGCAGCGGGACGCTTGCGGGTCGCGGAGCGGGCCATGGCCCGAGCCTAAGCGGCCCGCTCGCAGGGTCCCGCCGCGAGCCTGCGAGTGGCGGGGGGCG
>DATIMX010000158.1:0-3194 GCA_035474935.1 Geodermatophilus sp.
GACATCGGCATCTCGCAGATGCACGTGTCCCGGCTGCTCAGCCAGACCCTGGCCAAGCTCCGCGAGGGCCTGCTCAAGGACTGAAAGAGGACCACCCTTCCCCCACGCCTTCGGAGAAGGACCCCGTCCTCCTCACCGCTCGGAGAAGGACCCCCTCCTCCCCACCCCTCGTAAGAGGACCCCGTCCTCCCCGCCCTTCGCAGGCTCAGGGTGGGACCCGGGACGGGGCCGGCGGTGCCCTGGAGGGGGCCAGCGGGACCCGGGACGGGGCCGGCGGGGCCCTGAAGGTTCGCCGCAGGCCGCTGTCAGTGGTCGGTCATGGGGTTGTGGCAGGGGCGCGCGGCGGGTCCGCGCGATCCTCCTGCCACAACCCCGTGATCATTTCGCGGGGCCGGTCACGGACGGGGCTGCACCTCTCCGCCGGTGGTCTCCTGCTCGGCGGCGCGGGCCAGTGACGTCGTGTCCGGGATCGTCGGCGCCGGCACGGCAGGCACGGTGTCGACGATGCTCGTCAGCTCGATCTTCGCCTCGGGCTGGTCGGCGGCGCGGGGCAGTGCCGACTCGAACCAGCCGGACGTGTCCATCTCGGCGGTCGGCCGGCCGGCGCCGTTCGCCGACGCGTCGACGTCCATCCAGGACCGCCCGTCGCCGTCCGCCCCGCCCAGCTTGGCCAGGCCCTCCAGGGCCTTGCTGAACTCGCTCGGGACGATCCACATCTTGTTCGCGTCGCCCTGGGCGATCTGCGGCAGCGTCTGCAGGTACTGGTAGGCCAACAGCCCCTGGTCGGGCTTGCCGTCGTGGATGGCCTGGAAGACCGTCTCGATCGACTTGGCCTGACCCTGCGCCTGCAGGAACAGCGCCGCGCGCTCACCCTCGGCCCGCAGGATCCGGCTCTGCCGCTCGGCCTCCGCCTCGAGGATCGCCGCCTGCTTCTTGCCCTCCGCGGAGAGGATGGCCGAGGCCTTCTGCCCCTCAGCGGTGGTGATCGCCGACTGCCGGGCACCCTCGGCCTGCAGGATGATCGCGCGCTTGTCGCGGTCGGCCCGCATCTGCTTCTCCATCGAGTCGCGGATGGACGGCGGCGGGTCGATCGCCTTGATCTCCACCCGGGCGACGCGCAGACCCCACGGCCCGGTCGTGCCGTCGAGCACCTCGCGCAGCTGGCTGTTGATGCCGTCGCGGCCGGTCAGCGCGCCCTCGAGGTTGAGCCCGCCGACCACGTTGCGCAGCGTCGTCGTGGTCAGCTGCTCCATGCCGGTGATGTAGTTGGCGATGCCGTAGACAGCCAGCCGCGGGTCGGTCACCTGGAAGTAGACGACGGTGTCGATGCCGACCTGCAGGTTGTCCGACGTGATCACCGGCTGCGGCGGGAAGGAGATGACCTGCTCGCGCAGGTCGATCGTGGCCCGCACGCGGTCGACGAAGGGCACGAGCAGTGACAGGCCCGGCGAGAGCGTGCGGCTGTAGCGGCCGAGCCGTTCGACGACCTTGGCCTGCGCCTGCGGCACGATCGTCACGCTCTTGGCGATGACGACCACCACCAGCAGGGCGATCACGATCAGGGCGATCAGTGCGGGTGTCACGGGAACGCTCCCTTCTGCGAGGTACGCGTCCGATCCTGCCCGGTCCCGGTGACGATGTGGTCACGGCGCGACGCGCGATCCCCCAGGGGGGTGCTACTCCAGTTCGAAGGCGTCCCCGACGACGGCGGTGGCACCGTCCACCTGGAGGATCCGCACGGTCGCACCGACCGGGAAGTGCTCGCCGCCGTACTGGCTCCGGGCGGTCCACTCGTCGGCGCCGAGGCGGATGCGCCCCCCGTGCCCGTCGACGGCCCGGGTCACTTTCGCGGTGCGGCCGACGAACGCGGCGACGCCGTCCGGCTGGTCGGGGGTGCCCTCGGTGAGATGGCGCTTGGCCAGTGGCCGCACCACCGCCAGCAGCAGCGCCGAGACCACGACGAACGCCGCCAGCTGCAGGACGACGGGACCGCCGAGCAGCGCGACCCCGACGCCGCCCAGCGCCCCGCCGGCCAGCATGAGCAGGAACAGGTCGCCGCTGGCCAGCTCACCCGCGGTGAACAGGCCCGACGCGATCAGCCACAGCACCCAGGCGTCCACGTCCGCACTCTCCCAGATCCGGGCCGCGCTGTGATCGATCTCGACCGGATCGTCATCTCGGCCGGGGCCCGGCATAACCTCGCCCGGTGCACGACTTCCCCGCGGGCCGGTTCGCGGTGTGGGCGACCGCCTGGCTCACCGGCCGCGCCGCCTACGACGACGCGCTCGACGCCCTGGTCGGCGACACCGCGCACCGGGTCTGCGGCCTGCCCGGCACCGACGAGGCGGTTCCTCTCGGCTGGGCACTGAGCGCACTGCGCGGCGCCGGCGAGCGCCGCATCCGGCTGGTGCTGGCGGTGCCCGGCGACGTCCGGGGGCTGCCGCGCGTCCCGGGTCTGGCCGAGCTCGCTGTGGCGGCCGGGCAGGCCGCCGTCGGCGAGCGGGTCGCGCTGGTGCCCGAGCCCCTGGGCCCCGAGGTGGTGCAGTGGACGGCGTTCGACCTGACCGGTGCCCCTCCGGTGCCGCCACCGGTCGAGGGATCGTTGCGCGCGGTGTCCGGCGCGCTCGATCTCGCCGTCGGCGACGCGGCCCGCACCCTGGCCGGGCTGGACCTGGCGCGGTGGCACCCCGAGGTGCCGGCGCTGCTGGCCGGGCTGGCGAAGGCCGCGCACGTGCCGGGGATGCCGCCGGGCACCGATCCGGTCGCGATGTCGCTGCTGGCGCGCGCCCAGCGGCTGGCGAAGGTGCTCGACCTGGCGCTCACCGACGCCCCCGGCGGCGCGGTCACCCACCGCCAGGCCGCGGCCCGGGACGACGCGCTGCGTCCGCTGGGCGACGCCGTGCGCGAGGCGGTCACCGCCGCCTACAACGCCATCCCGCGGGAGTGCACCGCATGACCCCCGAGCTCCTCGAGACCGCACCATGCGCGCGTGACACCTCGGGATCCCCGGCTTCCGCCCCCACGGACGGCTGACCGATGAGTGCCTCCGACGAGACCATGGCGGAGATCGTCGCTGCGGTGGAGCTCGGCCGCGGCGGTGCGCGCGCGGACGCGCGCCGGCGGCTGACCGACCTGTGGGAGCGGGTGGGGCCCGACGGCGACCCGCTGCACCGGGTGACGCTCGCCCACTTCCT
>DATIMX010000159.1:0-3097 GCA_035474935.1 Geodermatophilus sp.
CACCCCGCCGGTCGCGCTCTCCGGTGGCGACGAGGAGGGCCCGGCCGTCCAGGCCGAGTAGAACCTCGGGTAGTCCGTACGAAGGGGCCGTCCCCGCTCATCGCGAGTGGGGGCGGCCCCTTCGTCGTCCCTGCGGCCGAGCGCGCACCGACGGTCGTCCACGCCGGCATGTCCGCACGCGCCGGCGACCGCAACTGCTCACTCGCGCACACTGGGCACGTGCGCAACCCGAAGGTGACGGTCGTCCTGGGCGGGGTGCTCATCGTCGCCGCGATGGTCGGCGCCACGATCGTGTGGGTGAACGACGTCCCCGGCTGGCTGACGACGGTGCTGCTGCTCGTTGCGCTGGTGACGGCGCTCACCGGGTGGCTGATGACCTTCCGCGACCTGACCCCGCCCCGCCGCCGGCGGTGAGAGAGCCCCGTCGCTCGCGCTGGGGCAGGGCCGGGGACGGGGCGGTCAACCGGGGAGGGTGAACCGCCCATCTGGGGTCTGCTCGACCAGCCCGTCGGCGAGCAGTGAGTCGAGGCAGCGGGAGCGCTGGGCGGCGTCGTCCCACGCGGCGTCGAGCTGGGGTGCCGCCACAGGGCCCTCAGCGGCCCGCAGGACGTCCAGCAGCCGCCCGCGCACCTGCCGGTCCGTGCCGGCGAACTTCTGCACCCTGCGGGCCGGACCGTCGGACGCCGGATGGCCCGCCAGCCGCCAGGCGCAGTCCCCGCGCACCGGGCAGGCCGCGCACCGCGGCGTCCGGGCCACGCACACCAGCGCCCCGAGCTCCATGACGGCGACCGAGAAGCGCACCGCCCGCTCGGGGTCGGCCGGGGCCAGCGCCGCGACGTCGGTGAGGTCGGCCGCCCGCGCCGGCGCCGCCGCCGCCCGGCCGTGCACCAGCCGGGCCACCACCCGCCGCACGTTGGTGTCGACCACCGGCTGCGGCTGCCCGTGCCCGAAGCAGGCGACGGCGCGGGCGGTGTACGTCCCGATGCCCGGCAGGGCCTCCAGGGCCGCGACGTCGGCGGGGACGACGCCGCCGCGCCGCTCGGTGAGGGCGACGGCGGTCTCGCGCAGCCGCAGCGCCCGCCGCGGGTAGCCGAGCTTGCCCCAGGCGCGGATCACCTCGGCGGGCGACGCCGCGGCCAGCGCCGCCGGGGTCGGCCAGCGGGCCATCCACTCGCGCCACACCGGCTCGACGCGGGCGACCGGCGTCTGCTGCAGCATCACCTCGCTGACCAGCACGGCCCACGGGTCGGTGCCCGGCCGGCGCCACGGCAGGTCGCGCGCAGCCCGGGCGAACCAGTCGACGAGGACGTCGCCGACCGGGTCGGACGACGGGGGGAGGGCGCGGGCCGGGCTGTCCACGGGGTCCCAGTGTGCCGCCCCCGGGGGTCGGCGCGCCGCCGCAAGTGGCTGCGCCGTGGCGCACTACCGTTCTCGGCGTGCTGCACCCCGTCGGCCCCCTGCCCGCGGCGGTCTACTGGCGGCGGCGGCTGCTGGTCCTGGCCCTCCTGCTGGCGGTGCTCGGCGGCGGGGGATGGCTGGTCGTCGCCGCGCTGACCGGGGGCGACGGCGGGACGGCGACGTCCGCGGCAGCCGCGACGACCGACGCGGCCGACCCGGACGACGAGCCGCCCGCGCTGGAGCAGGTGGTGCCCTCGCTGGCCAGCGTGCAGACGCCGACGCCGGCGCCCGAACCAGCCGCCGAGCCGGAGCCCGTGCCGGCGGGCCCGACGCCGGGCGGCCCCTGCAGCGACGACATGATCGGGCTGGAGGTCCGCGCCCCCGGCAGCGCGCCGGTCGGCGGCAAGCCCGCCTTCGAGCTCGTGGTCACCAACGTCTCGTCGGTCCCGTGCGTGCGGGTGCTCGACGCCGGCCTGCAGGAGGTCCTGCTGCTCGACGCGGCCGGCACCCGGGTGTGGGGGAGCAACGACTGCTTCCCGGAGACCAGCAGCGACACCCGCACCCTGGCGCCCGGTGAGTCGGTGGCCTTCCTGCTCACCTGGGGCGGGCTGACCAGCGAGCCGTCCTGCACGGCCGAGCGGACGACGCCCGCGCCGGGCCAGTACGTGCTGCGCGGCTGGCTGGACACCGAGGTCAGCGCCGACGTGCCCTTCACTCTCACGTGACCGGTCGGTGCCGCCCAAGGCCCCGTCCCGAGGCTCCGGCCCCGTCCCGGAGGGAGGCCTCCTAGCTGTAGCGGTCGAGGATCGAGGTCTCGGCCAGCCGGGAGAGCCCCTCGCGGATGCCCCGGGCGCGTGCCTCGCCGACGCCCTCGACGGCCAGCAGGTCCTCGATGGTGGCCGCGAGCAGCTTCTGCAGCCCGCCGAAGTGGTCGACCAGGCGGTCGATGATCCCGGCCGGCAGCCGCGGGACCCGGGCCAGCAGGCGGTAACCGCGGGGGCTGACGGGGGAGTCCAGCGCGTCGGCGGAGGTCGGCAGGCCGTAGCAGCGCGCCACCGCGGAGAGGTCGAGCAGCTCGGTGGCCGACAGCGCGCGCAGCTCGGCCAGGACCTCGTCGATGCCCCGGGGACGACGCAGCCCGGAGGGCAGGTAGTCGCGCACCAGCAGGGCGCGGTCCTCCTCGACCCCGGCGAGCATCTCGTCGAGCTGCAGCGCGAGCAGCCGCCCGTCGGTGCCCAACTCGACGACGAAGCCCTCGATCTCGTCGGCGATCCGGCGCACCATCTCCAGCCGCTGGCTGACGCTCATCGCGTCGCGGACGGTGACGAGGTCCTCGATCTCCAACGCCGACAGCGTGCTGGCCACCTCGTCGAGCCGCAGCTTGTAGCGCTCGAGCGCGGCCAGCGCCTGGTTGGCCCGGGCCAGGATCGTGGTCGGGTGCTCCAGCGTGTACCGCCGTCCGGCGACGTAGACGCTGATGATGTGCATCGACTGGCTCACCGAGATCACCGGGAAGCCGGTCTGGATGGCGACCCGCTCCGCGGTGCGGTGCCGGGTACCCGACTCCTCGGTGGGGACGCTCGGGTCGGGCATCAGGTGGACGCCGGCCCGCACGATGCGGCTGCCGTCGTAGGAGACGATCACCGCGCCGTCCATCTTGGCCAGCTCGCGCAGCCGGGTGGCGGAGAGGGCGACGTCG
>DATIMX010000160.1:0-4685 GCA_035474935.1 Geodermatophilus sp.
CGTAGCGCAGGTCGATCTCCTGCTGGCCGGGCGCGACCTCGTGGTGGCTGAACTCCACCGAGATGCCCATCGCCTCGAGCGCGAAGACCGCCTCCCGCCGGAAGTCGTGCGCCACGTTGTGCGTGGACAGGTCGAAGTAGCCCCCGGTGTCCGCCGGCTCCGGCGGCGAGCCGTCCGACGGCAGGTCCTTCAGCAGGAAGAACTCGACCTCGGGGTGGGTGTAGAAGGTGAACCCCATGTCGCCGGCCTTGGCCAGCGCCCGGCGCAGCACGTGCCGCGGGTCGGCCCACGCAGGCGAGCCGTCGGGCAGGGTGATGTCGCAGAACATCCGGGCGGTGTCGCTCGGCTGGCCCTTGGTCGCCGGCATCACCTGGAAGGTGCCCGGATCGGGCTTGGCGAGCATGTCGGACTCGTACACGCGGGCGAAGCCCTCGATCGCCGAGCCGTCGAAGCCGATGCCCTCGGCGAAGGCGGCCTCGATCTCGGCCGGCGCGACCGCCACGGCCTTGAGGTAGCCCGAGACGTCGGTGAACCACAGCCGCACGAAGCGGATGTCGCGTTCCTCGAGGGTGCGCAGGACGAACTCCTGCTGTCGGTCCATGCTCGCCATGATCGCGTCCAGTCGTTTCCAGGGTGTGACGTCGTCCCCAGCCTGCCTCCTGCGCGGGAGTGACGGCACCCCGGCGCGCCCGTCCCGTCGGAGTCCTACCCGGCCAGCAGCTCCAGCGGCGTGTCGGGGTCGGCCAGCCTGGCCGACTGCACCTGCCGCCGCGACCGGATGAGCTGCTGGATGGGGGCGGTGACGTCCCAGACGTTGACGTTCATGGCGGCGGTCACCCGGCCGTCGGCGGTCCAGAAGGCGATGAACGCACCGTCGTCGGGGTCGCCGCGGCAGACGACCGTGTCGCTGGGGCCGGCGAGCCCCGAGTACTCCATGCCCAGCTCGTACTGGTCGGTGAAGAAGTAGGGCACCCGGTCGAACACGACGTCCTGCCCGAGCATCGACCGCGCCGCCGCCGGGCCCTGGTGCAGGGCGTTGGCCCAGTGCTCCACGCGGACGTGGCGGCCGTGGAGCGGATGGAAGGACGCCGCCACGTCGCCGGCGGCGTAGACGTCCACCGCCGAGGCGCGCAGCGCGTGGTCGGTCACGACGCCGTTGTCGACCTCCAACCCTGCCGATGCCGCCAGCGCAGTGTTCGGGATGGCGCCGATGCCGACGACGACGAGGTCCGCGGGCAGCCCCGCGTGGCCGTCGGTGACCACCGTGGTCACCCGCCCGCCGGACCCACGGATCTCCCGGACGACGGTGTCGGTGAGCAGCTCGACGCCGTGGTCCCGGTGCAGTCGCGCGAACACGCGTCCCATCTGCGCACCCAGCACCGCGTGCAGCGGCGTGGGCTGCGGTTCGACGACCGTGACGTCGTTCCCGTGGGACCGCGCGGCGGCGGCCACCTCGAGGCCGATCCAGCCGGCGCCGACGACCACGACCCGGCGTCCACCGGCGGCCAGGTCGGTCCCCAGCCGGTCGGCGTCGGCGAGGGTGCGCAGGTACCGGACGCCGTCGAGGTCGGCCCCGGGCACCGGGAGCCGCCGGGGCGAGGCCCCGGTGGCCAGCAGCAGCCGCGCGTAGGCGAGCTCCTCGCCCGTGTCCAGGGTCAGCCGGTGCGCGGCCGGGTCCAGCCGGGCGGCCCGGACGCCGGTGCGCAGGTCGACGTCGTGCTCGGCGTACCACCCCGCGTCGTGGACGAAGACGCTGTCGCGGTCGGCGCGGCCGAGCAGGTACTGCTTGGACAGCGGCGGCCGCTCGTAGGGCCGTTCGGGTTCGGCGCCGACGAGCACGACCGGCCCGTCGAACCCCTCCTCCCGCAGCGTCTCGGCGGCCTTGGCACCGGCGAGTCCGGCACCGACGACGACGAACGGGGCCTGTGTGGGCACGGGGTCCTCCTCCCGGGGCGGGGTCAGGTGGTTCCGGTGAGCGCGAAGAACTCGGCACGGGAGCGCGCGTCGGAGCGCAGCACCCCGTGCAGCGCGGAGGTCACGGTGCGCGCCCCGGTGGCCCGGACGCCGCGCAGCGACATGCACAGGTGCTCGGCCTCGACGACCACGCCGACCCCCCGCGGGGCCAGGTGCTCCTGCAGCCAGTCGGCCACCTGCTGGGTCAGCCGCTCCTGGACCTGCAGGTCGCGGGCGAAGAGCTCGAGCACCCGGGCGAGCTTGGACAGGCCGAGGATCCGGGCGCCCGGCAGGTAGCCGATGTGCGCGACCCCCGAGAAGGGCAGCAGGTGGTGCTCGCACAGGGACTGCAGCGGGATGTCCCGGGCGATGACCAGCTCGTCGTAGCCCTCGTCGTTGGGGAAGGTGGTGAGGTCGAACTGCCGGCCGGTCAGCAGCTCGGCGTAGGAGCGGGCCACCCGTCGCGGCGTCTCGGCCAGGTGCGGCGACGTCGGGTCCCTGCCCAGCGCCCGGAGCAGCGCGGTCACCGCCGCCTCGGCGGCGAGGGGGTCCACCGTCCCGCTCTCCCGCACGACGCGGAGTGCGCGGGGCCGGCTCTCGGGCGTGGCCCCCGTCGCGGGCCCGATCGCGGTCACGACCGGTTCCCGGCGGTGCGGCCCGGCGCGTAGCGCACCGCGAGCCGGGCCAGGGCAACGGCGGCGACGAGGAGCCCGAAGTCGCGCAGCGCCACGTCGAAGAAGCCGGGGACGGTCAGCAGGTCGACGATGATCCCGCCGAGCCAGGCGGCCACGAGCCAGCCGCCGAACCGTGGCGCGACGGCGACCACGACGCCGGCCACGATCTCGACGATGCCGACGGCGTACATCGCCTGCTGAGCGGTGCCGGGGACGAGGTCGTCGATCCAGGGCGCGAGGTAGCCGGGCCAGTCGGTGAGCAGGTTGGCGAACTTGTCCAGACCGAAGGCGATCGGCGCGACCGTGAAGACGGTGCGGAGCAGGAGGAACGCCTGCCGCCCCGGGTCGGTGGCGAGGGCGGTGTGCGGCCGGGTGAGGGGGGTGGTCATGAGGGCCTCCTCTAAAACCAATGACGATTGTTAGTAGAGACCTGGGTCACACTCCTGTCAACCGTCCGGCGCGCCACCGTCCGCGGGCGCACCGGCGCCGTCCAGGCGCACGCAGCAGGCGCCGGGAGCGGGCCGCAGGTGGGCGGTCAGCCCCCCGACGGCGGCGCCGTCGAGCACACCCTCGAGGAGCCGCAGGTTCATGCCGCAGATCAGCTCGGTGTGCGCACGCGCCAGGGCGTGGAACGGACAGTTCGCGAGGGCGATGCCGCCGTCCTCGACCCGCGGCTCGTACCCGGAGGCCTCCAGCACGCGCAGCAGGGCGTTCGCCCCGGCGGCCCCGTCGACGGCGGACCCCATCTCGCGCCCCCGCGCGTGGGCACGCCGAGCGAGCACGGCCGCCGGCCGCTCCCCCGAGCCCTCGGCCTCGACCACGGCCTCGGCGAGGAGCTCACCGGCCAGGGAGTAGTGGCGCTCCGGCAGCGAGACGGCCACCGAGCACTCCGACCGGCGGTAGAGCTTCGCGGGGCGGCCGGCGCCCGGACCGCTCCGTCCGGTCCGGCGCTCGTAGTGCACGTCGAGCAGCCCGTCGGCCACCAGTCGGTCGAGGTGGAAGGCCGCCGTCGCGCGGGGCACCCCGAGCGCCCCGGCCACCTCGTCCCGGCCCACCGGCTGCGGCTGGCGGACGACGTGGTCGTACAGCCGGCGGCGGGTCGGCTCGGCCAGCGCGGCGACCGCGGCCACCTGTGCGTCCCGGTCGGCGTCCACGGCCGGATCCTATGACCAATGGACGTTGTCGAAAGACGTCCGGGCGCGCTCGACCGTCCCCCGTGTCGGGGACCCGCGATCTACGCTGGCAGCGCCATCACGAGGGCGGCGCGGCCACGGGCACGACCCCGCGCCCGGCCGCGACGCCGTTGGCGGAGGGCGAGATGGACGTCGTTCTCGCACTGGTCATCGTCGTCGTCCTCGGGCTGTCGGTGCTCCTGGGCGCGAGCGTGCGGGTCGTCACCCAGTACCAGCGCGGGGTGGTCCTCCGGTTCGGCCGGCTGCTCGGCGACTCGCGGCCGCCCGGCCTGACGCTGATCGCCCCGGGGATCGACCGGATGCACAAGGTCAACATGCAGATCGTCACCATGCCGGTACCGGCGCAGGAGGGGATCACCCGCGACAACGTCACCGTGAAGGTCGACGCCGTCGTGTACTGGCGGGTCTACGACCCGGTCCGCGTCGTCGTGGACGTGCAGAACTACGAGGCCGCCATCGGCCAGGTGGCCCAGGCGTCGCTGCGCTCGATCATCGGCAAGAGCGAGCTCGACGACCTGCTGTCCAATCGCGAGCGGCTCAACCAGGGGCTGGAGCTGATGATGGACAGCCCCGCCGTCGACTGGGGCATCCACATCGACCGCGTCGACATCAAGGACGTCGCCCTGCCCGAGTCGATGAAGCGGTCGATGTCCCGCCAGGCCGAGGCCGAGCGCGAGCGCCGGTCGCGGGTGATCACCGCCGAGGGCGAGCTGCAGGCCTCGCAGAAGCTGGCGCAGGCCGCGCAGGTGATGGCCACCCAGCCCGCCGCGCTGCAGCTGCGCCTGCTGCAGACGATGGTCGAGGTGGCCGCGGAGAAGAACTCGACGGTCGTCCTGCCGTTCCCGGTCGAGCTGCTGCGCTTCCT
>DATIMX010000161.1:0-2190 GCA_035474935.1 Geodermatophilus sp.
CGACGTCCTGTTCACCGGGACTCCTCCCGGCGTCGGTGTGGGGAGGACACCGCCCCGGTTCCTCGGTCCGGGGGATGTCCTGCGCAGCCACGTCGACGGCATCGGCGAGCTCGTCCAGACCTTCGCCTGCGCCGATCAGGCGTCCTCGATCCGGGAGATCCGATGACCACGATCCTCGCACTGGCCGCAGGACCGGAGGCCGGCGGACGGGCGACCACGGCGGTCGCAGGCATCCTCGCCGGAGCTGCTGACGAGGGCGCCAGGACCGAGCTCCTCGAGCGCCAGCCACGGCTCGGCACTGGTCGACCTCACGGTTGCCGTCCACTCCTCCCCTGCCCTGGCAGCACTGCGACCGCAGGTCTGATCAGCACGGCGGCACGGCCACCCGCCAACAGTCGGGGTCTCGGTCCGACAGGCCGGCACCGCATGGAGTCCGCCGCTCTCCGGTGGGCCCCCGGCTCGCCCCCCCATCGCGCCACCGTGTGACCTCGGTGGACGCAGCGGCGTCACGGGACGACGTCGCGGATGACACGGGTGACGCCGTCGTGCACGTCGGCACAGGCGCAGGTCCGGCACTGGAGTAGACGGCGTGGCCGCCGGAGGCGAGGGCCACCGGCCCCTCGTCGCGCTCGTCCCCGCGGCCGGGGTCGGGGACGGCGACACCGCCCCTCCCTCGGCCCGGCTCATCCTGACCGCCATCCGGTGCCACCTCGCCCGGCAAGCCGTCACCGGGGCTGGCGGACCACCGCCACGGGGCACGGGGCGTAGATGATGCAGCGCAAGCCCACCGACCCCAGCAGGAGGCTCGACCAGCCGGTTCGACCGCGCGACCCGACCACGAGCAGGTCGGCCGCCTCGGCCACCTCGGTCAGGACGTCCCACTCGACGCCCTCGATGGTCTCCGCCCGGACCCGGACGCCGGGAGGCCCCTCGCGCCACACCTCCTGCACGCTCTCGCGCAGCGTGTCGTCGGCCTGGTCCCGCAGCGTGGTGTCCGACAGCGCCCAGGGCGGGCCGCCGTACCCGGACACGGTGTCCGTCCAGGCATGTACGACGTGCAGTTCACCACCGCGCAGCCCGGCCTCCGCCGCGGCGAACCGGAGGGCGGCGACCGAGCCGGCCGAGCCGTCGACACCCACCACGACCCGACTGGCGGCTCCTTGCCACAGGACGGCGCCGTGCGAGGAGTCGTCGTCGCGCACGACGACCACCGGCCCCCGGCCGTACTGGGCACACTGCTGACTGACCGACCCCAGGACCGCACCGCGCAGACCGCCCCGGCCGCGGGAGCCGACCACCAGCAGCCCGTCGTCGCCTGCGGTGTCGATCAGCTGCTGGGCCGGCTGCCCGTACCTCACCTCCGGGTGGACCGGGACGGCCTCACAGCCCGTGGCCGCCGCGACCTCGGCGGCCTCGGCGCTCATCCTCGATCGCACGTCCCGCTCGAAGTCCGCGACGCTCGGCCGCCCGATCCCCCCGTCGTGGGCGTGCGGCGGCCCGTCCTCCGGCCAGACGGTGACCGGCCGCACCGCTCCCCCGCGTAGACGCGCTTCCTGGAGACCCCACGCCAGGGCGGTGCGCGCGCGGTCCGAACCGTCCACTCCCACCACGACCTCGTCGTTCATCGCCACCTCGTCCGTCCGCGGTTGCACCGACCCCTACCCCACCGGGTTGCCCGACCCCCCGTGCGACGCGTCGGGCTCGTGCGGCCGTCGGTCGAGGGAGGTCGACGTTCCCGACCCCGGCCGGCTCGGTGCGGCGCCGGCCGGCCTGCCGGGTGTGCCGGTCGTGTACCCGGCCCTGCCGACACGGTCGTCCCCCCACCCCTCCGTCGAGGAGCCGTTCGGTCGGGGCGGCGCCGACGCCGGGATCCCCCGACGCGAAGAGCGCGGACGGAGCCACCCAGCGCACCCGGGGGGCGGGGACTGCGGTGCCGAGGTCGGAGCGCTCTGGACCAGCCGGGTTAGGCGTTGAGCGCGTCGGTCCCGTCGTGGACGGTCGCACCGGCAGCGGCGAGGGCGGCCTCGTGCTCCCGGCCGTGGTGGCCGCAGAAGACCAGGTCGTTGCCGCTGGGCAGCACAGCGCGGATGAAGCCCTGCGCGCCGCAGGCGCCACGGCCGGTCCTGCCGTTCGGGCCGCCCACGACAGCGGATGCGTCGCAGCGGTCCGCGAGCGTCAGGGGGGCGACGG
>DATIMX010000162.1:0-2520 GCA_035474935.1 Geodermatophilus sp.
CAGTACGTGACCGTGCAGGTGCCGATGCCCGACGGTGTCCGCCAGCCCCGGCAGTACAGCCTCACCCGGGCCGACGACGGCGTGCACCGGCAGTTCGCCGTCAAGCGTGTCCGCGGCAACGGCAAGCCGGCCGGCGAGGTGTCGAACCTGCTCGTCGACACCGTGCAGGTCGGCGACCGGCTGACGATGTCGCTGCCGTTCGGGGACGTCGTCCTCGACGACTCCCGCCCGGTCGTGTTCGCCAGCGCGGGCATCGGGATCACGCCGATGGCCGGCATGCTCTCCCACCTGGCCGCCGCCGGGTCGCACCTGCCGATCACCCTGTTGCACGCCGACCTCGACGAGGCGTCCTTCGCCCTGCGCCGACAGGTCCTCGAGGACGTCCGGTTCCTGCCCGGGGCGACGGCGCACGTCTGGTTCGAGCGCGGCGCCGACAGCGGCGGATCCGAGCTGCCCGCCGAGCTGCATTCCGGGGTCATGGACGTCGACGACGTCAAGCTTCCCGAGGGCGCCGGCTACTACCTCTGCGGCCCCCTGCCCTTCATGCAGGCCATCCGGAGCGCGCTCATCGATCGAGGGGTCGCCGCCCGCGACATCCAGTACGAGGTCTTCGGCCCCGACCTCTGGCAGGCGGACCTGGCCACCGAGGAAGTCCCCGGCTCGGGGCGCCACGCCGTTCCGCCGGCCGGCTGACGCCCGACCCACCCGCCGACTGCCCGTCCCACTGCCGGCCCGGGCCGGTCGCCCACACGAGGAGATCGCACGTGGACATTCCCGCCATGCGGGCCAACTTCGCCAAGGCGGCAGCGACCGGGGACGAGGCCCCGCTGTACTTCTACTCGCACCTGTTCCTGAGCCATCCGGAGACACGGCAGCTGTTCCCCGTCTCCATGGCGCACCAGCGCGACCGGCTGTTCGCTGCCCTCGGCGACGTCGTGGCCAAGGTGGACGACCTCGACGCGCTGGTTCCGATCCTCCAGCAGCTGGGCCGTGACCACCGCAAGTTCGGGACGGTTGCGGCCCACTACCCGGCGGTGGGCGGCAGCCTGCTCGCGACGCTGGAGCACTTCGACGACGAGTGGAGTCCCGAGCTCGCCAAGGACTGGACGGAGGCCTACACACTCGTCGCCGAGGTGATGGTCGCCGCGGCGGACGCGGCCGCCGAACAGCCGGCGTGGTGGGAGGCCGACGTCGTCGCACACGAGGGGCGGGCCATCGACGTCGCCGTCCTGACCGTGCGTCCGCGCGCCCGCTACGACTACCTGGCGGGGCAGTCGGTCTCGCTGGAGACAGACATCCGGCCGCGCCTGTGGCGCTACTACTCACCGGCCAACGCGCCGCGGCCGGACGGCCTGATGGAGATCCACGTCAAGGCCCGCGACGGCGGCCCGGTGAGTTCGGCCCTCGTGCGCCGCATCGCCGTGGGCGACGTGCTGCGGCTCGGGCCGCCCGTCGGGCACATCGCCCTCGACGACGGGTCGGACCGCGACCTGCTCCTCGTCGCCGGCGGAATGGGACTGGCCCCGTTGAAGGCGCTGATCGACCAGGTCGCCCGCCACGGGCCGGCCCGGCGGGTCGACCTGTTCGTGGGGGCCCGCAACGAGGACCACCTCTACGACCGGGCGGACCTGCGGCGGCTCGAGCAGGAGAACCCGTGGCTGACCGTGACCTACGCCGTCTCGGAGGACAAGCTCTCGGCCATGGAGCAGGGAGACGTGGGTGACGTGGTCATGCGGCACGGGCCGTGGCTCAGCCGGGAGGTGTTCGTGGCCGGCCCCGCAGCGATGGTGGACGACACCGTGGCCCGGCTGATCGAGCACGGCGTGCCCCAGCAGCGCGTGCGCAGCGAAATCTTCGCCCCCAGCCGACCGGGGCCCAGTCTTGACGGAGAGGTGACCGAATGACCAGCGCACCGAACGCGCCCGGTAACGGCGACCGGGGGCTCAACCCGGCCGACCTGCACAACGTGCGGTTCACCCGCGCCTCCATGCTGCACCCCGGCTACGCGGAAGCCGAGGTGGACCGGGTGCTGGCCCGGGTGGCCGAGGAGCTGGCCCGGCACATCGCCGAGAAGGCGCAGCTGCGCGACGAGGTGCGCGCCCTCCGGGCGCACGTGGCAGGCACCCCGGTGCACGAGCCACCGAGCGAGCAGGCGGTGCGCATCCTGTCGTCGGCGCAGCAGACTGCCGATGCCTACGTCGCGGAGGCGGAGGAGTTCAGCCGGCAGATGACGAGCGAGGCCCGCTCGGTCTACGAGGAGGAGGTCCGGCTGGCGCGCGAGAACGCGGGCGCGATCCTCCAGGCTGCGCAGGAGGCCGCGGCGAAGATCTCCGGCGGCGCTCCGTCCGGCCTCGAGCCGGACCGGCGCAGCGTGGAGGAACTCCAGGAGCAGGTCGCCTACCTCAAGACCTTCGGTCAGGCGGTCCGCGTCCAGCTGCGCTCCTACCTGGAGGCACTGATCAGCGACGTGGAGACCGAATGGGGCCGCGCGGACCCGGCGATGCTGCCCCAGGGGCCCGC
>DATIMX010000163.1:0-1984 GCA_035474935.1 Geodermatophilus sp.
CAGCCCGGTGCCGCTGCGCCGGGTGACCGCGCTGTTCGCCCCGTTCCGCTGGCAGGTCGCCACGGTCGTGGTGCTCATCGTCGCCTCGTCCCTGGTGGCGCTGGCGACGCCGTTCCTCGTCCGGCTGGTCATCGACGAGGCACTGCCCCGGCAGGACGTGCGCCTGCTGGCCTGGGCCGTCCTCGGCATGCTCGCCGTCGCCGCCACCACCGCCGTCCTCGGCGTGGTCCAGACCTGGCTGTCGACGACGGTCGGCCAGCGGGTCATGCACGGCCTGCGGACGGCGGTCTTCACCCACCTGCAACGGCAGTCGCTCGGCTTCTTCACCCGCACGCGGGGCGGGGAGGTGCAGTCCCGGCTCACCCACGACATCTCCGGGATGCAGTCGGTGGTGACCTCGACGGCGACGTCGCTGGCGTCCAACGCCACCACGGTCGTCGGCACGGTGGCGGCGATGGTGGCGCTGTCCTGGCGGCTGTCGCTGCTCTCGCTGGTCGTCCTGCCGCCCGCGGTGCTGCTGACCCGCAAGGTGGCGCGGATGCGCCGCACGGTCACCGCACAGCGCCAGCGCCACCTCGCCGACCTGCACGCCCAGGTCGAGGAGGGGCTCAGCGTCAGCGGCGTGCTGCTCGGCAAGACCCTCGGGGCCGGCCCCGCCCAGTCCCGGCGCTTCGCCGAGACCTCCGCGGACCTCGTCGGCCTCGAGGTCCGGGCGCAGCTGGCCGGGCGGTGGCGGATGGCCACGATGAGCATCGTCTTCGCCGGCATCCCGGCGCTGATCTACCTGGCCGCGGGCCTGCCGGCGACCTCCGGTGGGATGACGATCGGCACGCTGGTCGCCTTCACCGCACTGCAGGGCACGCTGTTCCGCCCGCTCATGGGCCTGTTGGACGTCGGCGTGCAGGTGACCGCCTCGATGGCGCTGTTCAGCCGGGTGTTCGAGTACGTCGACCTGGAGGTCGAGGTCGACGACCCGGCCGACCCGGTGCCGCTGGACCCGGCCCGCGTGCGCGGCGACGTGGCGCTGGACGGCGTCTCGTTCACCTACCCCGACGGACATCGGCCGGCGCTGGCCGACGTGGACCTGACCGTCCCCGCCGGGACGACGCTGGCGCTGGTGGGGGAGACCGGGTCGGGCAAGAGCACGCTGGCCTCGCTGGTCGCCCGGCTGGCCGACCCCACCGCCGGCCGGGTGACGATCGACGGCGTCGACCTGCGCGACCTCTCGCTGGCCACGCTGTCGCGGGTGGTCGGCGTCGTCTCGCAGGAGACCTACCTGCTGCACACGACGGTGCGGGAGAACCTGCGGCACGCCCGGCCCGACGCGACCGACGCCGAGATCGAGGACGCCGCCCGCCGCGCCCAGATCCATGCGGCCGTCGTCGCGCTGCCCGACGGCTACGACACCGTCGTCGGCGCCCGCGGGCACCGCTTCTCCGGTGGGGAGAAGCAGCGGCTGGCGATCGCCCGGACGCTGCTGCGCGACCCGCGCGTGCTGGTGCTCGACGAGGCCACCAGCGCGCTGGACACCGGCACCGAGCGGGCCGTGCAGGCCGCGCTCGACGAGGCCAGCCGCGGTCGGACGACGATCACCATCGCCCACCGGCTCTCCACCGTGCGGCACGCCGACCGGATCGCCGTCCTTGAGGCCGGCCGGGTCGCCGAGAGCGGCACGCACGACGAGCTGGTCGCCCGCGGCGGCCGCTACGCCGCCCTCGTGGCCGCCGGCGACCGCGAGCCCGCGCTGGCCGCCTGACCGGCTCACCACGACCGGACGGCGTCGGCCCCACCGGGGGACGTGCGACGAGGAGGCCGCTTCCGGCTACCCGGGCTCCGGGTTCCGCGACAGCCTGCGGTGTGCCGGATCCGCCGGCACCGTTCCACCCACGAGGAGACTGCGATGTCGCAGACGACGCAGGTCGCACAGACCTTCCGCCACGAGGCCGATGCCATCCTCGAGCGCTCGGTCAGGGCCGACGCGCCG
>DATIMX010000164.1:0-4169 GCA_035474935.1 Geodermatophilus sp.
CCACCCCCGGGACGGCCACGACCGGCAGGGGCACCGGGACGGCCGGCACCGGCCGGCCGCGGCGGCATCATGCCGGGCGAGGGACGCTGCGGCATCATCCCCGGGTTCGGACGCGGACCGCCGGGACCGGCCGCCGGACGCGGACCGCCGGCACCGGGACCCGGACGCGGGCCACCGGCCGCCGGACGCGGACCACCGGCACCGGGACGGGTACCGCCGGGACCGGCCGGACCGGGACGCGGGCCACCGGCACCGGGACCCGGACGCGGGCCACCGGCGGGGCCGGGACGCGGCGCGCCGCCGGCCGGAGCCGGACGGGGAGCGCTGCTGAAGGGGTTGTTGCCCGGACGCGGAGCCGGGCGCGGGCCCGGTCGCGGACCGGCACCCGGCGCGGCCGGGCGCGGGCCCGGGGTGGAGCCACCGGCCGGGCCGGGGCGCGGGGCACCGGCCGGACGTGGGTCACCGGGCGCCGCGGGCGGCTGCTGGGTCGCGGGCGGCTGCTGGGTCGGCGCGCTGGCCGCCGGGGCCTGGGGCTCCGGGGTGGTCGGCTGCGGGCCGGGGACGGGCGCACCGGGCCGGGCGGCGCCGGGACGCGGGCCCGGAGCCGGGGCACCGGGGACACGGGTCGCCGGCGACTGCGGCGCGGGGGCCGGAGCCGGAGCGGGCGCCGGGGCGGGTGCGACCGGGGCGGACGGCGCGGCCGGAGCCGCGGCGGCCGGGGCCTGCGGGGGACGCGGACCCGGGCGCGGAGCCGGCTTGGGAGCGGCCGCCTGGCCACCACCGTTGCCGCCGCCGTTGGCACCGGAGGCGACGAAGGCCTCCCGGAGCCGCCGGGCCACGGGGGCCTCGACGGTCGAGGAGGCGGACTTCACGAACTCGCCCTGCTCCTTGAGCTTGGCGAGCACGGTCTTGCTGTCGACACCGAACTCCTTGGCGAGTTCGTGTACGCGGGCTTTGCCTGGCACGGGTCTCCTCTTTGTGAGGCCGGCGGCTGGCCCGCGCGACCTCGTCGTCAGTACTGCATGGTCTGGCTTGTCATCGTGGGGACTTCACGGCTTGCTCATCCGACGACGTCTCGCTCTCGACGTGCGGCCCCGCCGGGTGCGGGTCCGTCTGTGTTGGTGCGGTGGTCGTTCGTGCGTGCTCGCCCGTCCGGGACCCGATCCCCGTGTGCGCCGCAGGGGCGCCGAGGACGTGCTCCCGGAGCGGACCGGCCTCCACCGGGGAGCTGCCGCCTCCGGAGAGGCGCAGCGCCCGGGGGAAGGCCCGGCGTCGCTCCGCTGCGTGCAGGCACTCCGGGGTGGGGTGCAGCGAGGCACCCCGGCCGGGGAGCCTCCGTCGCGGATCGGGGACGAGTGCCCCGTCCCGCGCGACGACGCGCAGCAGATCGGTGACCGGAGCGCGCTTCCGGCAGCCCACACAGGTGCGCACCGGGATCGACGTTTCGGCCACCCTGCACTCTAGCGCGCTGAGGGCCCCGGGTGTTCCGGGCTCCGGCCACCGGGTACCCGACCGGGGCGTGCGCCCACGCCCGGGCCCCCGGGGCGGCCGCCGCGCGCGGCCGGTGCGCCCGAGCGCAGCGGCGCCCGTCCGACGCCCGGCGAGGGCGTGGCGTCGTCGGGCTGGGCGTCGCTGCGGATGTCGATCCGGCAACCGGTCAGCCGCGCGGCCAGGCGGGCGTTCTGGCCCTCCTTGCCGATCGCCAGCGACAGCTGGTAGTCGGGGACGACGACCCGCACGGCCTTCGCCTGGCGGTCGACGAGCTGGGCGCTGGAGACCCGCGCCGGGCTCAGCGCCGAGGCCACGAAGGTCGCCGGGTCGTCGGACCAGTCGACGATGTCGATCTTCTCGCCGTGCAGCTCGCTCATGACGTTGCGCACCCGCTGCCCCATCGGGCCGATGCAGGCGCCCTTGGCGTTGAGCCCCGGCACCGAGGTGCGGACGGCGATCTTCGAGCGGTGGCCGGCCTCGCGCGCGACCGCGACGATCTCGACGCTGCCGTCGGCGATCTCGGGGACCTCGAGGGCGAAGAGCTTGCGGACCAGGTTCGGGTGGGTGCGCGAGACGGTGACCTGCGGGCCGCGGTAGGTGCGGGCGACCGAGACCACGTAGGCCTTCAACCGGCTGCCGTGGGGGTAGCTCTCCCCCGGCACCTGCTCGGCCGCGGGCAGCACCGCCTCGACCTTGCCGATGTCGACGAGCACCGTGCCGCTGGCGTTGCGCCGCTGGTCGGCCTGCACGATGCCGCTGACGACGTCGCCCTCCTTGCCCGCGTACTCGCCGAAGGTCTGCTCGTGCTCGGCGTCGCGCAGCCGCTGGACGATGACCTGCTTGGCGGTGCTGGCCGCGATCCGGCCGAAGTCCTGCGGGGTGTCGTCCCACTCGCGGACGACCTCGCCGTCCGGACCGAGCTCCTGGGCGAGCACCGCGACCTCGCCGGTCTTGCGGTCGACGTGCACCCGCACGTGCTTGCTCGCGCCGTCGGCGTGCCGGTATGCGGTCACCAGGGCCGTCTCGATGGCCTCGATGACGGTGTCGGCCGGGATGCCCTTCTCCCGCTCGACCGCCTTGAGGGCGGTCACGTCGATGTTCACTGTCCTCCTCCGTCGTCGTCGTCCGCGGGATCCGGCTGCGCGGTGGCGTCCTGGGGCTCCCCGTCCGCCCCCGGCTCGTGCCGGCCGAACTCCACCTGCACCCGTCCGGTGCCCAGCTCCTGCCACGGCACCTGTCGCCGGGTGGGCGGCCGCTTCTTCGCCCCGGGCTTGCCCTTCGCCTCCACCGCGAGGGTCACCCCGTCGCCGTCGACCTCCAGCACCCGCGCGGTCACCTGCTCGGCCGAGCCCGCGGGACCCACGGCCACGGTGACCAGCCGCCCGGTGTTGCGCCGCCAGTGCCGCGGCTCGGTGAGCGGCCGGTCGACCCCGGGGCTGGTGACCTCCAGCACGTAGGGGGCGCTGCCGAACCCACCGTCGTGCTCGTCGAGGGCCGTGGACACCGCGCGGCTGACCTCCGCGACGTCGTCGAGGGTCACGCCGGCGTCCCGGTCGACCACGACGCGGACGATGCTGCGCCGGCCGGCGGGGGTGACGACCAGCTCCTCGAGGTCGTAACCGGCGGCCTCGACGACCGGCGCGACCAGTCCCGCCAGCCGGGTGGCGACGGGGTCGGTGCGGGGGGCGGCGGACACGGCTCCCTCCCTCTCCTGGGCTCGGTCGGCGGCACGCGCACGGTGGTCCGGAGCCGGTGTTCCCGCCCGCCGGGGGGACGGCGGACACGCCGTCGGCCCGTAACCGGGCGGAGGGTCAGGCTACCGCTCCGCCCGCGGGTCCGAGACCGGGCGGCCGGGGAGGAACCCGCCCGTCGTGTGCTCCCGGCCCGGCGGAGGCCGGGCTGAGAGGATGGGGGTGATGGTCCCCCTTGCTCCGCCCGCTCCTGCGGGCTTCCCCCGTCGCGCCTTCCTCGCGGCCTCGGCCGGGCTCGCGCTGCTGGCCGCCGGCTGCACCGCGGGCTCCTCGGGCGCCCCGGCGGTCAGCACCGAGGAGGCCGACCGGCTGGCCGGGCAGGTCGCCGTCCAGGAGGCGGTGGTCGCGGCCTACGCCGTGGCGACGAGCGCCGATCCCGCCCTGGCCCTGAGCGACCTGGCCGCGCAGGCCGGCGAGCAGCTCGACCGGCTGCGCGCCGCCGCGCCGTCCTCGACGTCGTCGCCGGCCGCGTCCTCCTCCGCACCGCCGCCCCCGCCGCCCGGTGGGGACGTGCGCACCTGGCTGCGGCAGCAGGTGGGCGGCGCGGCCGCCTCCCACGCCGCGGCCTGCGCCCGGCAGACCGGCGCCCGGGCGGCCCTGCTCGGGGCGGTCGCCGCGGGGCTGCGCGGGCACGAGGCGGCACTGGCGTGAGCGGAGGACGGGCACGTGGCTGACGACGGCGTCCTCGACGAGGGCACCGAGACCGCGGCGCTGCGCGAGGTGCTGGCCGCCGAGCACGCCGCCGTGTGGGGGTACGGCGCGGTGGGCGCGGCGCTGTCGCCGGACGCCCGCGAGCCCGCGGTGGCCGGCGACATCGCGCACCGGGACGTCCGCGACCGGCTGGTGGCGCTGCTGGACGCGCGCGGCGCCGACCCGGTGCCCGGCCAGGCCGGCTACACCCTGCCCTTCCCGGTCCTGTCCGCGGTG
>DATIMX010000165.1:0-6834 GCA_035474935.1 Geodermatophilus sp.
GAGATCGGGTGCGAGTCGGCCGAGACGACCCGGAACGTGACCAGGTAGCCGACGTCATCGGGCAGGTCGCTGCGCGGGGTGATCGTCAGCGTGTCGCCGTCCACCGAGGCCGTGCTGACCTGGACGGTCCCGTCGGCGTCGAGCAGGCGGGCGTAGCCGGCGCCGATCGACACGGGCTCGCTGAAGCGCAGCGTGACGGTGTCCGGCGCCTGCTCGAGCCGCGCCCCCTCGGCGGGGTCGGTCGACACCAACTCGGCGTGGGCGGCGGCCGGACCGGCCACGACGACATTGATCAGGAGCCAGCCGGTCACCAGGGCGACGAGCAGGGCGGTGGCGCGCCTCACGCGTGCACCCGCCGGGCGCCGACCGCGCGCTCGGCCGACCGCTGGCGGCCCCGCCAGGCGAGCGTGGCCACCAGGCCGACCCCGGCGAACAGGAGCAGGTGGGCCACTGCCCGGTCGGCGTGCACGTGACCGGCGCCGAGGTCGGCGAGCGTGACGGGCAGCAGCAGCGCGGCGAAGGTGCCGAGGAACGGCAGCGCGCCGACGGCGAGCCGGGGTCCGGCGGCGACCGCCGCGAAGGCGACCGCGACCGCGAGGTTCCAGGCACCGGTCTCGTGCGCCATGTGCACCGGCGCGCTCATCGCCGCCGTCCCGGAGGCCAGTGCCGGCCACGCCAGTCCCGCCTGGGCCACCGCGACCGCGACCAGGGCGAGGCGCAGGGCGGTGCCGGCCAGCCGCGACCGGGCGGCGACGGCCGCACCCGGCAGCTCCCGGGGCAGCGCGGCGAGGACGGCGGCCGTGAGATCCGGCACAGGCGGCGCCGGTGCCAGCCGAGCGCGGCGGGTGACCCGGGCGGCGTCCTCGGACCAGGCCGAGCACGCGGCGCAGGTCGCGAGGTGCTGGTCCAGCGCGCGGGCGGGCATCCCGAGTGGCTCGCCGTCGAGCCGCGCCGAGGCCGCCTCACGGAATTCGGGGCAGGGCATGTCCTATTGGTCGTCGCCCGACCGTGTCTGGTTCCCGTCCGATCCCAGGTCGATGGACGAACATGGGGACGTGGACGAGTTGCAGGGCATCGCGGAGGACGCCGCCGCCGGCGATCCGCTGGCCGCCGCGCGGCTCGTGCGCGCCACCCAGTCCGACGTCTGGCGGCTCTGCGCCGCCCTCGGTGACCGCGACTCGGCCGACGACCTGACCCAGGAGACGTACCTGCGCGCCTTCGGGTCCCTGCACCGCTTCGAGGGGCGCTCGTCGCTGCGCACCTGGCTGCTGTCGATCGCCCGGCGGGTGTGCGCCGACGCCGTCCGGTCCCGGCGGCGCCGCCGCCTCACCCTCGTGCGGGAGGACGCCGAGCTCGAGGCCCTGGGCAGCGGGGACGACGCCGACCGGGTCGGTGAGGGGGCTGCGGTCGCCGACCTGCTGGCCCGGCTGGACCCCGACCGCCGCGAGGCCTTCGTGCTCACCCAGCTCGTCGGGCTGCCCTACGCGGAGGCCGCGGAGGTCGCCGGCTGCCCGGTGGGCACCATCCGGTCGCGGGTGGCGCGGGCCCGGGCCGACCTGGTCGAGGCCCTGGGTGACGAGGCGGCGACCGCGCGGGCCTGACGCGCGGCGCCGTCCCACGGGCCGGGACGCCTTTGGGCATTACTCCATCGATCTGGTAGACATTGCGTCCGTGGCGGCGACGACGGTGCTCCTCGTGGGGCGGATCCACGTCGACCTGCTGCGCGTCTGCACCGCCTGCTGTCCGGGCTGCTGACCTCCTGCGCTCCCGCGCACCCCTCGCTCTGCCCTCCGCGCTGCGCTGCGCCCCTCGGCGCGCCCGCGGCCCTCCCCGGATCCGGAGACCCAGCCCGTGAAGACCCTCGTCCTGCTCGCCCTCGTGGGCCTCGGTGCGCAGCTCGTGGACGGCAGCCTCGGCATGGCCTATGGCGTGACGTCGACCACCCTGCTGCTCGCCTTCGGCACCAACCCCGCCGCCGCGTCGGCCACCGTGCACTTCGCCGAGATCGGCACCAGCCTGATGTCCGGCCTCGCACACTGGAAGTTCGGCAACGTCGACTGGAAGGTCGTCGCCAAGGTCGGCTTCCCCGGCGCGGTCGGCGCCTTCGTCGGCGCCAACGTCCTCTCCAGCCTCTCGACCGAGGTCGCCGCCCCGGTCATGTCGCTGATCCTGCTGTCGCTCGGCATCTACCTGCTGGTGCGCTTCACCCTCCGTGGCATCGACCGCCGGCACCTCGGCAAGCCGATCCGCAAGCGCTTCCTCGGCCCGCTGGGCCTGGTCGCGGGCTTCGTCGACGCCACCGGTGGCGGCGGCTGGGGCCCGGTCGGCACCCCGGCGCTGCTGGCCAGCGGCCGGATGGAGCCGCGCAAGGTCATCGGCTCGATCGACACCTCCGAGTTCCTCATCGCGGTGGCCGCCAGCCTCGGCTTCCTCGTCGCACTGGGGTCCCAGGGCGTCGACGCCACCTGGGCGCTGGGGCTGCTGGCCGGCGGTCTGGTGGCCGCTCCGCTGGCCGCCTGGCTGGTCCGGCACGTGCCGCCGCGCATGCTCGGCTCCCTGGTCGGCGGCATGATCGTCCTGACCAACACCCGCACGCTGCTGCGCAGCGACTGGATCGACGCCGCCGACCCGGTGCGCTACGCGGTCTACGCCGTCATCTACGCGATCTGGGCCGCCGCGGTGGTCCACTCCTTCCGCGAGTACCGCAAGGACCGCGCGCTGGAGTCCGCCGACGCCCTGGCTGCCGAGGCGGCGCGTAGCCACGACCAGATCGAGCTGCCGGCCGACGGTGCGGACGCCGCCGACCTGCGGCGCGACGTCAGGGCGGGCCGGCCCATCGACCCGCGCGACTGACGAAGGACCCCGTCCTCCCCACCCTTCGCTCAGGGCGGGACCCGGGACGGGGCCGCGGTGGGGCCCGGCAGTCACCGGGCGAGGGGCCTCGTCCGGCGACTGCCGGGCGGGGCCCCTCGCCGTCCTGGCTCACCGTGCAGGGTCCTGACTCCCGTCCGGTGCTGAGCCGGGAGCCCTCAGGATCAGCTCACCTGATCATCGCGCCACCAGGAGCGCGGCCTCGAGGTCCTCCGGCAGTCCGGGACGGGGCAGGCCGTGCGGCGGGGGCGGCAACTCCTCCACGCCGCGCAGCCAGGCCCAGGTGTCGGCGACGGTCCCGGCCAGCGGCCGGCTGGGCAGCCCGAGCTCGCGCGCCCGGGTGGTGTCGACGTCCCAGGCGGTGCGGGCCATCTCGGCCGGCAGCCACAGCGGCAGGTGCAGCCACGGCTCGACGCCGGCCGCGAGCAGGTCGGCCTCCGGGACCGGGACCCACTCCGCGTCGCCGCCGGTCACCTCCCGGCAGAGCTCCAGCAGGCCGCCGAGGGTGGCCATGCCCACGGGCCCGGTCGCGTTCACCGCGCCGGAGACGCCCTGCTCGGCCATCGCCACCAGCCAGCCGGCCAGGTCACGGACGTCGACGACGGCGATCGGCTGGTCCCACCCCTCCGCCGGGACGACGACCCGGCCGCCGCGCGCGATCCGCCGCAGCCACCAGCCCAGCCGGTCCACGCGGTCGTCCGGGCCGACGATGAGCCCGGCGCGCGCGGTGAGGAACCGGCCCGGCACCGCGGCACCGATCTCCCGCTCGGCGAAGGCCTTGACCGGCCCGTACTCGTCGTCGTCGGTCTGCCAGGTCGGCTCGCCGTCCTCGGGGCCGATGGGGCCGGGCGGCAGGTTCGCGTAGGCGTTGAGGCTGCTGACGAAGGCATACCCGCGGACGCCGCCCAGCACGGCCGCGGCGTTGCGAGCGGCCGCCCGGGTCTGGCAGGAGGTGTCGACGACGAGGTCGGGCGCCCAGCCGTCGAGGGCGGCCGGCAGCGCGGCGGGGTCGTCGCGGTCGCCGTGCAGCGCGCGGGCGCCGGCAGGTGGGGCTCCGGAGACGCCGCGGGTGAACGTCGCCACCTCGTGACCGGGGTCGAGGGCCGCCGTCACCACGTGCCGGCCGAGGAAGTGGGTGCCGCCGAGGACGAGCAGTCGCATGCCCGTCAGCCCAGCCCAGCCGCTCCCCCGCCGTCCAGCCGGTTCGCCACCAGCGGTGACGGACTGGAACGGCCACCCTTCAGGGCCCCGCGCCGAGCTTGCGAGGCGTGGGGGGAAGGGTGGTCCTTCTTCAGACCGCCCGGGTGTAGGGCGAACCCACCGGGACCTGCGGCAGCGGGGTGGAACGGGCGGCGGCCAGCACCATCTGCGGCGAGCGCGGCAGGCCGCGGCGGGTGCACAGCCGCAGCGCCCGGGCCCCGGTGATGACGTCGGTCTCCGGGGGGACGACGAGCAGGTCGGCGCGGCGGACACCACCTGCCCAGGTCAGGCAGACCACCCCGGCGTCCATGCTGCGGAAGCCGCCGGTGCGGACCACCCGCCCGCCGACGACGACCTTGCGCGGCGCCGGCGACCAGGCGTCGAGCGGATAGGTGAAGCGCTCGATGCGCAGACCCCGCTTGTCCAGTGCGGCCACCAGTTCGGGCAGTTCGACCGCGAGATCGCGGCTGCGCGGGAACCAGGCCCCGTCGAAGGCCTGCTCGCCGGATCCCGCGTCGCTGCGCAGGCTCACCCGGACGTCGATCCCGCCGCGGTGCCCCTCCGCCGCCAGCGTGTGCCGGGTGGTCCCCATCAGCGTCGCCTCCTCGTCGATCCCGGGCCCGCGCACACGGCCCCGAGGAGAACGTAGGCAGCCGAGGCGGCGGGTCCGGGTGAGCGTGTCGTGGGCGGGTCGGCGTCCCCCGGCTCGCCGTCACTCGAGGTCATGGGACGGTCACGGCACCCCCGCGGACCTGCGCGTCCGCGGGGGTGCCGGGAGCGTCAGGAGGTGAGCTCGAAGACCGTCGTGCTGTCGTAGACCTCGCCCGGGCGCAGCACCGTGGAGGGGAAGTCCGGCTGGTTCGGCGAGTCCGGGAAGTGCTGGGTCTCCAGCGCCAGCCCGTCGCCCTGCCGGTAGACCCCGCCGCCGGTGCCCACGAGCGTGCCGTTGAGGAAGTTGCCCGAGTAGAACTGGACGCCCGGCTCGGTGGTGGAGATCGTCAGCGTCCGCCCGCTGGCCGGGTCGTGCAGCACCGCGGCCTCCTCGAGCGCGTCCTCGCTGTCCGAGCCCTCGCGCGCGCCCTCGTCCTCGCGGTCGAGCACCCAGTTGTGGTCGTAGCCCTGCCCGTAGAGCAGCTGCTGGTCGGCCACGCGGATGCGCGCACCGATCGGCGTGGGCTCGCGGAAGTCGAACGGCGTGCCCTCGACCGGGGCGATCTCGCCGGTCGGGATGAGCGTCTCGCCGACCGGCGTGAAGCCGCTGGCGTTGAGCTGCAGCTCCTGGTCATAGACGTCCCCGGAGCCCTCGCCGGCCAGGTTCCAGTAGGTGTGCTGGGTCAGGTTGACGACGGTCGGCGCGTCGGTCGTCGCCTCGTAGTGCACGGTCAGCCGCGACTCGGCGTCCAGGCGGTAGGTGACCGTCGTGGTCAGGGTGCCGGGGAAGCCCTGGTCGCCGTCCTCGCTGACCAGCTGCAGCTGCAGGGCGGCCACGTCGTCGTCGCTGACGTCGGTGGCGGTCCAGACCCGCTCGGAGAAGCCGCCTGGACCGCCGTGGAGGGTGTTGGGACCGTCGTTGAGGGGCAGCTGGTACGTGGCGCCGTCGAGGGTGAACCGGCCCTCGGCGATGCGGTTGCCGTAGCGGCCGATGAGCGCGCCGAAGTAGGGGTCGCCCTCGGTGTAGTAGCCCGCCAGGTCCGGGTAGCCGAGGACGACGTTCTCGACCTCGCCGTCGGCGTCGGGCACCTCCAGGGTCTGGATGACGCCGCCGAAGGTCAGCACGCGCATCGTCGTGTCGCCGTTGCTGAGGGTCCAGCGCTCGACCGCGGTGCCGTCGGGGGTGGCGCCGAACGGCTCGACGCTCGTGCTCGGACCGCCCCCACCGCCGTCGTCCCGCCCGTCGTCGTCGGCGATCGCGCTCGCCGGTGCGGCGAGGCCGCCGACCAGCAGGCCGGCGCCGAGGACGGCGACCAGCGTGCGGCGGCGCGCGGTGCGGCAGGGGGTGGGGCGCTGTCGGGGCATGGGGACTCCGGTGTCCGTGGCGGTCCACCGGCGTCGTCGCACGGTGGCAGGACCGCTGCCGGACCCGTCCTCGCGGACGGCGTGCGACCGGCTCCCCCGCGGTGCGGCCCCAGAACGCCGCCCGACGCTAGGGACGGCGCCCGAGGGGTGTCAACGGGCCCGGAGACGAGAGGCCCCGTCCGACTCGCGGACGGGGCCTCCCAGGGGCGTTCAGGCCTTGGGCTTGCGGTTCTTCGCCTTGCCGCGCTCGTTCTGGTCGAGGATCACCTTGCGCACCCGGACGGCGGCCGGCGTCACCTCGACGCACTCGTCCTCGGCACAGAACTCCAGCGCCTGCTCGAGGTTCAGGATCCGCGGCGGGACCAGCCGCTCCAGCTCCTCCGCGGTCGAGGACCGCATGTTGGTGAGCTTCTTCTCCTTGGTGATGTTGACGTCCATGTCGTCGGGCCGGGAGTTCTCGCCGACGATCATGCCCTCGTACACCTCGGTGCCCGGGGCGACCATCATCGAGCCGCGCTCCTGCAGCGAGAACATCGCGTACGACGTCGCCACGCCCTGCCGGTCGGCGACCAGCGAGCCGGTCGGGCGGGCGCGCATGTCGCCCATCCACGGCTCGTAGCCCTCGAGGTTGTGGTTGAGGACGCCGGTGCCGCGGGTCTCGGTGAGGAACTCGGTGCGGAACCCGATCAGCCCGCGCGAGGGGACGATGTACTCCATCCGCGCCCAGCCGGTGTCGTGGTGGACGAG
>DATIMX010000166.1:0-17417 GCA_035474935.1 Geodermatophilus sp.
GACGACGATCGCGGCGTAGCCCAGGATCTGCTTGTAGAAGCGGTCGCGGTCGACGTCCTGCGCATTGGCCAGCACCAGGGCGCCGTTCGTGGAGAACGGGCTCACGTCGACGATCGTCGAGGCCACGGACAGGGCGACCACCACGCCCACGGCCCCGATCTCCCCGCCCTGCAGGAAGGGCACGGCCAGCGCGATGGCCACGGCGATGATCGCGACGGACGACGCGAACGCCGACACCACCGCGCCGATGTAGCAGAGCAGCAGGGCCACGAGCAGCGGCGCGCCGAGCCCGGTGACCGCCTCGCCGACGTACTCGATGGTGCCCGCCTCCTGCAGCACGAAGACGAAGGTGAGCACCCCGGCGATGAGCAGGATGGTGCTCCAACTGATCTGGGTCACCGCGCCCTTGTGCTGCTGCGCGGAGAACAACGCCAGGACGACGGCGACGGAGATCGAGACGAACCCGATGTCGAGGTCGAAGACCAGCGCCAGGACCGCGACGACCGCCAGACCGATCAGCGTGAGGACCTGCTCCAGGCGCACCGGCTGGGGGACGTCGGGGTGGATGTGCTCGTCGTCGTCACCGCCGACCGCCGGGCCCGGGGCGGCGCCGTGGCCCCGGACCACGGTGCCGTGGGCGTGCTCGACGTGCTCGAGGGGTGCGGCCGCCACCTTCCGGCCCAGCAGCTTCCGGCCCCCCAGCACGAAGAAGAGCACCAGGGCGATCGCCAGGTTGAAGAACAGGCTGCCGAGGAAGACCTGGATCGAGCTGTCCGGCAGGCCGGCCTCCTCAACGATGTCGTTCACCGTGACGCCGTAGACGCTGATGGGGGAGAAACCGCCGCCCTGGGCGCCGTGGATGACCATCATGCCCATGAGCAGGGGACTGATCCCGTGCCGGGCGGCGAAGGTGAGCGCGATCGGGGCGATGATCGCAACGGCGGCGGGGGAGAGCGCGCCGATCGCCGTGAGCACCGCGGTGACGAAGAACATGATCCAGGGGATGGCGGCGACGTGGCCGCCGACGAGCTTCACGGCGCCGCGGACCAGCAGGTCGACGGTCCCGTTGTTCTGGGCGATGGCGAACAGGTAGGTGACCCCGATCAGGGTCAGCACCAGCTCGGACGGAAAGCCAACCAGGATCTCGTCGGTGCTCAGCCCGACCGACAGCGTGCCGACGAGGAACGCGGCCACGAAGGCCAGTGCGCCCATGTTGATCGGCAGGAACGTCGCGATCGCGAAGATCACGACGAGCGCCAGGATGCTTACGATCTCCGGTGACACGAGCGGCTCCTACGGCGTCGGAGGACGGGGACACCTCGCCTCAGTGGACCGGTGGCCCAGCCACCAGGGCGGGGGCACTGTGTCACGCACCACGTTCCAGCATCCAGGGAGGGGCCCGTGCCCGCCCCCGGTGAGCCCCCGGCGTCATGCAGCGCTGCGCCGCTCCCCGCGGCTGTACGAGCAGGTCGTCCGGCAGCTGGTCTCCTGGGCCGACTCCGATGGCCTCGGCCCGGGGGACCGGCTCCCAGCCGAGCGTGATCTCGCCGCCCGGCTGGGCGTCAGCCGCGCGACCTGGGGGTGAGCGGCTCAGGTCAGGTCGAGCCAGCCGCCCGAGGGGGTCACCACCGCGGTGACGCGCTGGTCGTGCGGCTCGACCGGCAGCGCGTCGACCAGCTCGTCGTCGAAGACCAGGGCCACCAGCCGCGCGCCGGGGCGGACGTGCCGCAGCGCGCGGTCGTAGTAGCCGCCGCCGCGGCCCAGGCGTACCCCGGTCCGGTCGACCGCGAGCGCGGGGACGACGACGACCTCGGCGGCGCCGATCGCGGTCGGTCCCAGCCGCGGCCCGACCGGCTCGAGCAGCCCGAAGCGGCCCGGGGCCAGCCGGCCGGTGTCGACCGCCCAGGTCAGCTCGCGCCCCTCGGCCGGGACCACCGGGAGGAGCACCCGCGAGCGCAGCTGGGTGAAGGCCGCCGGCAGCCGGCCGGCCCCGGGCTCGGTCGGGTCGGGTGCGAAGGCGGCCAGCGTCCGGACGCCGGCCAGGCCGCGCAGCAGGGCGGTGGCGAGCGCCGCGCTGGCGGCGGCGCGCTCCTCGGGGGAGCGGGCCTCACGGCGGGCCCTGATCCGGGCGCGGAGCGCGACCTTGGCCTCGGTCACGTCGTCCGCGGGGGTCACGGCCGCAGGCTAGCCAGCCCGCCTGGGAGACCCGGTCCGGCCGCTCCCGCACGGGTGGCGTGGACGGCGTGTCCGCGCGCGTCGCCGACGACCACCCACGCACCCGTCCGGCGGCGTCCCGACGGCACCGCGCGGAGCCTCCGCCCGGCCGGCCCTCCCGTCGGCATGGGTCCGTCAGCCAAGCCCTAGGCTCGCGCGCATGCCGACTCCGAGCACCCGCCCGACGCGGAAGGCCGTCATCCCCGTCGCCGGGATGGGGACCCGATTCCTGCCGGCCACCAAGGCGGTGCCCAAGGAGCTGCTGCCGGTGGTCGACCGGCCCGCGCTGCAGTACATCGTCGAGGAGGCCGCGCGCGCCGGGCTCGGCGAGGTGCTCATGGTCACCGGCCGCAACAAGGCCGCGATCGAGGACTTCTTCGACCGTGTCCCCGAGCTCGAGACCGCGCTGGAGAAGAAGGGGGACGCCGCCCGGCTGGCGGCCGTGCACGCCTCCACCGAGATCGCCCAGGTGCACTTCGTCCGGCAGGGCGAGGCGCGCGGGCTCGGCCACGCGGTGCTGCAGGCCGCCGCCTTCGTCGGCGACGAGCCGTTCGCCGTCCTGCTCGGCGACGACATCATCGACGCCCGCGACCACCTGCTCGAGCAGATGCTGCAGGTGCAGGCCGAGCACGGCGGCTCCGTCGTCGCGCTGCTCGACGTGGGCCGGGAGAACATCGACAAGTACGGCGCGGTCGCCGTCGAGCCCGGCGGCACGGACGTCGTCACCATCACCGGCCTGGTCGAGAAGCCGCCGGCCGACGAGGCGCCGTCCAGCCTGGCGATCATCGGGCGCTACGTGCTGGCCCCCGAGGTCTTCGAGGTGCTGCGCGAGACCGCGCCCGGCCGCGGCGGGGAGATCCAGCTGACCGACGCCCTGGCCACCCTCGTCGGGCGCGGGGAGCCGGTCCACGGCGTGGTCTTCTCCGGTCGCCGCTACGACACCGGCGACCGGCTCGACTACCTCAAGGCCGTCGTCCAGCTGGCCAGCGAGCGGGAGGACGTCGGCCCGGGCTTCCGCTCGTGGCTGGCCGAGTTCGTAGCCGACCTGTCCCCTGCGGGCGCGTCGGAGACCTGAGCGGAGGCGCTCAGGAGGCAGCATCGACCCCTGTGGTGGGCATGACCGAGGACGGCACTGACGGGACGGTCCCGGGGTACCGGGACACCACGGCGCTGGACCTGCGCTCCGGCACCCCGGTGCGGGACGTCCCGGCGCCGTCGCCCGCCGGCGACGGGGCCCCCGTGCACGAGACGACGGCCATCGACCGCGGCGCCGTGCCGCCGCCCCCCGCCACGGCCGAGCCGGTGCCGCCGCGCAGCGTCGAGCAGCACCTCGACGAGATCCTCTCGGCGGTGCCCCAGCCGGACCCGATCGAGCTGGCCGTGCTCGACGGGCAGGGACTGCTCTGCGCGGAGGAGGTCGTCAGCCAGCTCGCGCTGCCGGCCTTCGACCAGGCCGCCCTCGACGGCTACGCCGCCCGCGCGCTGGACGTCGAGGGCGCCACACCCGCGGAGCCGGCGCACCTGTCGGTGGTGGGGGAGACCGTCGCCGGCCCGAGCGGCCCGGCCTCCATCGGCCCGGGGATGGCGCAGAAGGTGGCCGCCGGCGCGATGCTGCCGGCCGGCGCGGACGTCGTCGTCCCGGTGGTGTGGACCGACGGCGGCATGGCCACCGTCGCCGTGCACGCCGGCCCGCTCGCCGGCACCTACGTGCGCCGCGCGGGGGACGACGTCGCTCCGGGCACCACCGCGGTGCAGGTCGGCACCCCGATCGGCCCGGCCCAGATCAGCCTGCTGGCCGCCGTGGGCCGCGACCGGGTGCAGGTGCGCCCCCGGCCGCGGGTCGCCGTCCTCTCCGCGGGCAGCGAACTCGTCGAGATCAGCACGCCGCCCGGCCCCGGCCAGGTCGTCGACGTCAACAGCTACGCCCTGGCCGCCGCGGCGCGCGACGCCGGGGCCGAGGCCTACCGGTGGGGCATCCTCCCGGCCGAGCCGCGCCGGCTGTCCGAGGTGCTGGAGAGCCAGCTGCTGCGCAGCGACCTGGTGCTCGTCGCCGGCACCTTCGCCAGCGAGGGCGACCCGGTGCAGGAGGCGCTCGCCGCCCTGGGGCCCATGCAGTTCTCGCAGCTGACGATGCACCCCGGACCGGTGCAGGCCTTCGGCCGGCTGGGCCCGGACTCCGTCCCGGTCATCTGCGTGCCCGGCGAGCCGGTCGCGGCGCTGGTCGCCTTCGAGGTCTTCGTGCGCCCGGCGATCCGCATGATGCTGGGAAAGCGCCAGCTGTTCCGCCGCACCGTGCAGGCCATCGCCGCCGAGCGGCTGCTCTCGCCGCTGGGCTACCGGCAGTACCTGCACGGCCAGGTCATGCGCCACCCCGACGGCGGCTACGTCGTCGAGCCCCTGGGGGACGGCGACGAGGCGATGCTGGCGCGGATGGCGCGGGCGAACTGCCTGATCGTCATCGACGAGGACGTCACCGAGGTGGCCGCCGGCGGGCTGGTCACCGTCATGCCGCTGTTGCTGGGCGGCTGAGCGGCGCCGTGGTCGACCCCTCCCTGCGCCCCGGCTGGCCGGCGCACCTGGCCTGGGGCCCGGTGGAGCTGCACCCGCCGCGCCGGCGGGACGCCGAGGAGTGGAGCCGGGTCCGGCTGGCCAACGAGGCGTGGCTGGCGCCGTGGGAGCCGACCGCGGCCGGACCGTGGGCCGCGCGGCACACCCCGGGGGCCTACCGGGTGATGCGGCGGGCCGTGCTGCGCCGCGCCGCGATGGGCCTGTCGCTGCCGTTCGTCATCCGGGTGGAGGGCCGGTTCGCCGGGCAGGTGACCATCGACAACGTCGTCCGGGGCGCGCTGCGCTCGGGCAACCTCGGCTACTGGGTCGACCGCGCCGTGGCCGGCCGGGGGATGGCCTCGCTGGCCGTGGCCCTGGTGTGCGACCACGCCTTCGGGCCCGCGCGGCTGCACCGGCTGCAGGCCGACATCCGTCCCGAGAACGGGCCGAGCCGGGGGCTGGTGCACCGGCTGGGGTTCCGTCGCGAGGGCCTGCTGCGCCGGTATCTCGACATCGACGGTGACTGGCGCGACCACGACACGTTCGCCCTGCTGGCCGAGGACCTGCCCGGCGGCGTGGTCGAACGGTGGCGGTCCCGCGTACCACGCTGACCGGCGGGCGGCGCGTGCCGCCGGATCGACACGCCGATCCGGGACCCCAGCAACACACTCCAGTCACACGACACTCCGGAACACGCCGCGCGCCTCCCTCGAACGGAGGAGGACAGGCCGTAACTTCGCCCGGCAGGTGACGCATGTGACGGGTGGTGTTCAGGATGGGTTCGGGTGTGCTGCTGGCCGCTCTGGTCGTGCTGTGGTTCGTCGTGCTGGTGCCCATGGTGGTGACCCGCGGTGACGCCTCGGCCGTCCCCTCCACGGGGGCCGACGCCGGGCGCACGCTGCAGCGGCGCCGGACGGTGGACCCCGCGGTGTTCGCGGAGACCGAGCGGGTCTCCATCGACCGCGCGGCGCTGCTGACCTCCGGCGAGCTGCGGGTCGACGTCCACGCCGTCCGCCGTCGCACCCTCGCCGGCCTGCTCGCCCTCACGCTGCTCGCGCTGGTCGGTGCGATGGTCTGGAGCCCGTGGCTGTGGATCGCGCAGGGCGTCCTCGACGTCGCGGTCGTCGCCTACCTGATGGTGCTGCGGGCCGTCGCGCGCCGGGAGCGGCTGGCCGCCCGCCGCGCCGCCCGGGCCGCCGCGCGCTCCGTGCGCCAGCCGGCCGCCCGTCCCGCCGCGCGCCCGGTGCCGGCACCCCGGCCTGCCCCCGTCGAGGAGGAGCCGGCCGCGGAGGTGCACTCCACCGTCGGCCTGCCGCACCCGAGCCTGCCGCTGGCGCCGGTGCACCCGCTGCGCCCGGGCCGGGTCGTGGCCGCCCGCACCGCGGCCCCGGCCGGCTGGCAGAACAGCGCCGTCGTGGGCCTGGACGACGACGACATCGGTTTCGCCGACATCGACGTCTACCAGCCGCGCCGGGTCGTCAACGGTTAAAGGTAAGAGGAACCCCGTCCTCCTCACCGCTCGCAAGCTCGCGGCGAGCCTCTGGACGGGGCCACGGCGGGGTGCTGCAGGAGGACCACCCCGGTCGTGGCGGAGGCGGAGGCGGACGGTAAGCTCGTCTCCGTCAGGGGCTGTAGCGCAGTCCGGTAGCGCACCTCGTTCGCATCGAGGGGGTCAGGGGTTCGAATCCCCTCAGCTCCACCCCGACACCCGAAGAGCCCCGCCCGGTCCGTCCGGCGCGGGGCTCTCCGGCATCCGGGTGCGGGTCAGCTGCGTGCCCGGGCCACGGCGGCGACCGCGGCCTGCGCGGCCACCGCGCCCAGGTGACGCACCTCCTCGGCGCCGAGCACCGCCCGGTGCCGCGCCGACTCGGCCGCTGCGACGACGAGCGGCGCGGCCGTCCGACCGAGGTGCCGGACCTCCTCCCCGGCCCGCACCGCCCGGTGCCGGGCGGACTCGGCGGCAGCCACCGCGAGCGGCGCGGCCGTCCGACCGAGGGAGCGGGCGCCCTCCGCCGTCCGCGCGGACACGGTGAGCACCTGCCCGGCGAGCACGTCGGCGCGGGACGGCGGGGATGGCGCCCACGGGCGACGGGCCCACAGCCGCCGGGGCCACGGCTGCCGGACCGCTGCGCGACGGGCGCGGGCCCGCACCACGCCGAGCCCGGCCACCGCGGCGAGGGCGCCCGCGGCGAGCACGGCCCCGCGACCGGTCGATCCCGAGGTGTCCGCCGGGGTGGTGACTGCCGACGGGGTGGTGTCCGTTGCCGGGGTGGTGTCGGCCGCGGTGTCGGCTCCGGCGCCGGTCCCTCCTGCGGTGGCCGGCAGCAGGGTCTCCGAGGCCTCGCTCGACGACTCGATGCCGTAGTGCCGGTAGAGGTCGGCCTCCTGGTCCGTGGACAGCTCCCGGGCGCCGCCGGCCGACGGCGCGGTCGTCACCTGGGCGCGGGTCACCGCGACCGTCACCCGGCCGCCCGAGCCGTCGGCGTCCAGCGCCGGGACGACGGCGCTCGCGCCCTCGACCTCGACGTACACCCACTCCGGTCGGCCGGTGGACTCGTCGGCGAGGACGGCGGTGCACGACCCGAGCTCGGTCCCCTCGCGGTCGACGACGGTCCAGCCGACCCACTCCCTGGCCTCGTCGCGTGCTGGCAGGCCCATGGCCGCCTCCTCGTGTCGGCGCCGGTCGTCACCCGCGGCGGTGTCTCCGCCGGTCGCGCTCTCCGCAGCCTTGCTGCCTGCGCGGCCCGGCCGCAACCCGGTCCAGCGCGCCGTGCACGGGCCCGGCGCCCCCCGCCGAGGCCAGGCGTGGTCGGGCTCTCCCCACCCGATCGGGTGACGGACTCCGCCGGATCCCTCAGCGGTCCGACGGCGGCGCCGATGCACCTGGTGTCGAGGACGCAGGTCGCTGCGTCACACCGCCATCGGAGGAGTCGCCGTGCACCACCGCGCCCCCCGGGCTCGCCGCACCGTCCTCCCCGTGGCGGTGCCCGTGGGCCTGGTGATGAGTCTGGCCGTCACCTGGGGCTCCACCCACGCGGCCTTCACCGCGAGTACCGGCAACGTCGGCAACTCGTGGCAGACCGGCAGCGTCGTCCTCGCGGACAGCGACAGCGAGGCGGCGCTCTTCTCCACGCCCACCGACGGCGCCCTCAAGCCCGGCGCGACGCGGTCGCGCTGCATCCGGATCGACTACACCGGGGACCTGGCCGCCGACGTCCGCATGTACGTGGGGACGCCGGCCGGCGGCGCGACCGCGCTGGACCCCTACCTGCTGATGAGCGTGGAGCGGGGCACCGACGTCACCGCGACGACCACGGTGGCGGCCGACTGCACCGCCGGCTTCACCTCGACCGCCACGCCGACGTTCCTCGACGGCGCCACGCACACCGACGCCCCCACGGTGGAGACCGCACGGACGCTGGCCCACCTCCGGGCCCAGCACACGGACTACGGCACCGGGATCGTCGTGAACCCGACCACCGCGCCGAACACGTACATGACCCTCCGGATCACCTACGTCCTCAAGGACGACAACCTGGCGCAGAACAAGCAGTCCAGCGCCACGTTCACGTGGGAAGCGCGGAACACCCCGTGACCGCGCCCACCCCGATCGACGGCGCCCCGCGCGCCCGGGTGCCCGGATCCCTCCGGCCGGCGGCCGTGTACCGCGTGGTCGTCGCGGCCGTCCTGGTGGCCCTGGCCGGCCTGGTGGTCCTCGCCCTCGCCCCGCGACTCGTGGGCTTCTCGGGCCACGTGGTCGTCTCCGGCTCGATGGAGCCGCGGCTCTCGCCCGGCGACGTCGTGCTGACGCGTCCGGTGCTCCCGCAGGACCTGGAGCCCGGACAGGTGCTGCTCTTCCCCGATCCCGAGGGGGTCGACCGGCTGGTGCTCCACCGCCTCGTCTCCTTCGACGAGCGGGGGGACCTCGTCACCCGGGGCGACGCCAACCAGAGCAACGACAGCACACCCGTGCCGGCCTCGAGCGTCGTCGGTGCGGCGCAGGTGCGCGTCCCCCTCGTCGGGCTGCCCGCGTACTGGCGGCTCACCGGACAGTGGGGGCACCTGGCCGGCCTCACCGCCCTCCTCGCCGCAGCGACCGTCTCCACCGTCCGCGGATCCTGCAGCCGGGTCAGGGGGCCGCGGGGCCGTACCAGCGCCGACCGGCTCGCGACCGCCCCGGCCCCGGACCGCGTCGTCCGCCGCGTCGGGCTGCCGCCCGTGCCCCCCGCCGGCCGGGCCGGCGCGTGCGACCGGACGCCGCTGACGGCCGGTGGCCCGGCCTGGTGACTGCCGCGCCTGCTCAACATCCGCCGTGCGCCGCCGAAGACATGAGCGAGCCGGACCGGTTGCGACGGCCCGACCGCGGCCTCGCTGAGGGAGGGGAGGGACGTGCACCCGTCACCACTCCCCGCGTACCCGCGTCTGCCGAGGAGCAGCAGGGCTGCCGCCTGGCTCGTCGGCGCCGCCCTGGTCGCCCACCTGACGGCCGGGTGGGTCGAGCTGCCGGTCGAGCCGGCCGCCGCGAGCACCAGTGCGGTCAGCCTGGTCGACGACCGCGGTGGCGCGGCGCTGTTCACCTCCACCGGCCTGCGCCCGGGGGAGACGGAGACCGCCTGCGTGGCGCTGGCGGTGACCGGTTCCGCCCTGTCGACCTCTGAGGTGACGCTCAGCGCCGAGGTCACCGAGGACGCCCTCGCGCCCTACCTGTACCTGACCGTCGAGCGGGGGACGCTCGGTGACCCGGCGCGCTGCGCGTCCTTCACCGGCGTACCCGCCTGGAGCGGGACGCTGGCCCAGCTGCCCCGGACGGCCGCCTCGGGGATCCCGACGGGCTGGCGGCCCGGGGGCCCGGCCTCGACGACCTACCGGGTCAGCGTCACGGTCCTCGACGACCACCGGGCGCAGGGCCTGTGGGCCGCGGCCAGCTTCGTGTGGGCCCTCGACTTCGAGCCCACCCCCGACCCGACACCGACGCCGCTGCCGCCCCCGGACCCGGTGCCGACCCCGGAACCGACCCCGGAGCCGGTGCCGACCCCGGAACCGGCTCCGGAACCACTGCCGGCTCCCGAGCCCGAGCCGACGCCCACCCCGACGCCGACGCCGACGCCGACGCCCAGCGCCGTCCCGACGCCGACCCCGGCGCCCCAGCCGGAGCCGGTCCTCCCGTCCGAGACGCCGGGCCCGACCCCGGCACCGGCGGGGACCGACCCCGGCGGGGACCCGCCGCGGGGCACCGGTGACGTCGTCCAGGCGCCGCCGTTGCAGGCGTCCCCCACGACGGTCGGGGAGGTGGTCAGCGCGGTGGGGGAGACGGCGCTCGCCGTCGTCGAGGACGGCCAGTTCCCGCTCGCGCTGGTCGCCGTGGTCGCGGGCTTCCTCGCCGTGCAGGGCCGGCTCGACCGGCGGGACCCGAAGCTGGCCCTGGCCCGGGTCCACCAGGAACTGAACGACTTCCAGGACTTCCCCGAGTTGCCGAGGACGGCGCCCACATGAGCCAGACACCTGCGTCCCCACAGGGTTCCCTGGACAACCTGCCCCTGGCCGACCGTCTCCGGTGGCTGCTCGCCGTCCGCGTCGGCGTCGTCGTCCTCCTGCCCGTCGCGGCGTGGGTGGCCACGCGGACGGCCGACGGTCCCGGGGTGGAGACCCTCGCCGTGCCCGGGCTCGTGCTGCTGGCCGTCGGGCTCGTGCTGCACAAGGCGTCGGCGCTCGGCCGCCGCTGGGCGGTGGCGGCGATCACGGTGCCGGTGATCCTCGACGCGGTCCAACTGGGATGGGCGCTCTACGTCGCCGGGGGCATCTCCGGGCCGGTGGTGTACGTGATCGTCCTGCACGTCATCTGCGTCACGCTGCTGGGCTCGTTCCGCACCGGGCTGAAGCTCGCCCTGTGGCACTCGCTCGTGGTCATGTCGGTCCTCAAGGCGGTCGACACGGCCCTGCTGCCCACGCACGACGTCGTCCAGGGCTTCGACTCGCTGCCCTACGGGGTGTTCCTGGTCGCCGTCTGGGTGACCGCGGTGATGACATCGGGCCTGGGTGCGGTCAACGAGCGCGAGCTGCGTCGCCGTCGCTACGACGAGGAGGCGCTGCGCCGGCTCGCGGGCGCCCTGCACGAGGCGGACACCGGCGCCAAGGTGGCCGAGGCGCTGCTCGACTTCACCGTCGATGCCGCCGACTCCCCCCTCGCCGCGGTGCACTGCCACGTGCCCGAGGGCAGCGCCGTGCCGGCGGTCGACCTGGCCGTCCGCAAGCGCCGGGACCAGGAGGCCGAGCCCCTGCGGGGTGTCGGCGCACCCCCACCGGGGTCGCTGCTCGCCGCGGCGGTCAACCGGGGCAGCACGCTCCTGGCGGCCGTGAAGGGCCCCGACCGGTGGGTCGACGAGGTGCTCGAGGGCGCCCGTCGGGTCGTCGCCGTCCCGTTCGGCCTGGACGGCTCGGGCAGCGGTGTCCTGACCTTCCAGGACGACGCGCGCGCCGGCTCGCGCATCGAGCGGCGCCGGGTCGGCGTCGCCGAGCAGGCGGTGGCGCACGCCGCGACGGCGTTCCCCCGCGTCGCCCTGCTCGAGCACCTGCAGGCCAGTGCGCTCACCGACGGCCTCACCGGGGTGGCCAACCGGCGCGCCTTCGACGCCGCGTTCGACCGGGAGCTCTCACTCGCCGCGCGCGCCGATGCGCCGGTGTCGGTCCTGATCATCGACCTCGACCACTTCAAGCAGCTCAACGACACCTACGGTCACCAGGCCGGCGACGACGTCCTGCGGGGAGTGGGCGCGGCGCTGCGGTCCTGCGTGCGGCCGGGCGACGTCGCCGCGCGCTACGGCGGTGAGGAGTTCGCGCTGATCCTGCCCGGGGCCACGGCGGACGAGGCCGTCGTGGTCGCGCGCCGGCTGCGAGCGGTCCTGCGGGACGTGGAGGCACCGAGGCCGATCACGGCGAGCCTGGGCATCGCCTGTCAGCAGGGGGCGGGCCTGTCCGCCGCGGAGCTGCTCGCCACCGCGGACACGGCTCTGTACGCCGCCAAGGCCGGCGGGCGGGACCGGGCCCACCTGGCGGGTGTGGAGGGACCGGTCACCGGCGGCGCCACCGACCTCGTGCCGCCGATCCCGGTGCCTCGCCCCATCGGCGCGCACGCGGCCCTCTGACCGGGGTCCGTGGTGCTCCTCCCCCTCCGGGGTGGGGGTGCGGTGGTCGGGGCGCGGAGGGCTCAAGCCGCGGGGGGCCGGTGCCGATGCCTGGACCGGGGTGCCCGCGGGCGCCCGGGACCGGACGGGAGGGGGTGACGATGGACGGGCTGCACCGGCGTGTCCGGCGCGCTCCCGGATCCCGCCTCGTCGGCCTGGCCGCGGTGCTGGGACTGCTCGTCGCCGTGCTGGCGCTCCCCTCGGCGCACACGGCGTTCTCGGCCCGGACGGGCACCCCCGCCAACTCCTTGGCCGCCGACCAGCTACTCGCACCGTCCGGTCTGGCCGTCACGCAGACGTGCACGTACGCCCCCATCGCGAGGCGGGGGGCGCTCGCCTCGACGAGCGTCTCCCCGCTCAGCCTCAGCGCTCCGGCCGGGACCCTGGCGGGCGATGTCCTGCTGGCGCAGGTGGCCTACTACGGCACCTCGACCATCACGGCGCCCAGCGGCTGGACCCGCATCCTCGCGGACGTGAGCGAGGGCGTCGTGACCTCGGCCGTCTACTGGAAGGTCGCCGCGGCGGGCGAGCCGGCCGCGACCTTCACCCGTCCCGACACGGACCCCGGCGACATGGTGGGCGGGATCGTCGCCTACAGCGGGGTCAGCGGGAGCGCTCCCGTCGCCGTCGCCGGTGGGCTGACGGGCACCGGCGAGACCGCGACCTCGCCGGCGCTGACGACGACGGCGACCGGCGTGGTGGCCGTCCACCTGCTGGCGAGGAGCGCCGGACAACCCCCGACCCCGGTGGGCACCAACCCGCTCTGGACGCTCAGCTCGGACAGTGAGACCGTCACCGCGGCCGGCGAGTCGTTCGCGGGGCCCGGTGCCGTTCCGCAGCGCACCTCGACGACGTCCGGCTCCACGACCGCCTGGATCGCCCAGACGGTCGTTCTGCGTCCCGTCCTCCAGCAGGTCGGCGCGTCCCTGTCCTGGGCTCCGACCCCCAGCACCTGGGCCGACGGCTACAAGGGCGAGCGGGTGGTGGGTGGGACGGCCCAGGTGAGCCACACCGTGCCGCTCGGGACGACGACCGCCGGCGACCTGGGCCTGGTGAACGGCACGACCTACACCTACCGGATCCGGGCCTACCTGGGCTCCTGGGTCTCCCCGGACGTGACCGCCACGCTGACCCCGTCCTGCTGACCGGGCGCCTCCCGGCGTTCAGCGCGCGCTGCGGAAGTCCGGCCGTCGCTTCTCGACGAAGGCCCGCACGCCCTCGCGTCCCTCCGGGTCGCCCGCCGACTCCGCGATCAGCCGCGCCTCGTCGTCCAGGTGCTCGTCGAGCGTGCGGACGGCGGCGCCGCGGACGAGCGCGCGGGTGCGCACCATCGCCCGCACCGGACCGGCCGCCAGCGCGTGCGCGAGCCCGGTGGCGGCCGCGCGCAGCTCGTCGTCCGCCACCACGCGGGCGACCAGGCCGCGAGCGTGGGCCTCCGCGGCGTCGAGCGTGCCGTTGGTGAGCATGAGGTCGAGGGCGCGGGCCGGGCCGAGGGCGTGCGCCAGGGTCCAGGAGGTGCCGCCGTCGGGGGAGAAGCCGATGGCGGCGTAGGCGGGCCGGATCCGGGTCGAGCGGGCGCAGACGACGACGTCGCAGGCGCCCATCAGCCCGACCCCCGCCCCGGCGACCGCGCCGTGCACGCCGGCGACCACCGGCACGGGGGTGGCCAGGAACGCCCGCACCACCTCGTGCCAGTCGGTGGCCAGCCGACCCACGGAGGCACCCGGGTCGTCGGCCGCCGCGAAGCCGCGGACGTCGCCGCCGACGCAGAAGCGCTCGCCCTCGGCCAGCAGCAGCACCGCCCGCGTCTGCGGCGGTCGGGTGCGCAGCGCCTCACCGAGCGCCGCGGCCATCGCCGGGTCGACGGCGTTGCCGGTGCCCGGGGAGTCGAGGGTGACCCGCCAGACGTCGCCGTCCACCTCGGTGCGCACCCGCTGTGTGTCGCCCATCGCCGTCCCCTCGGAGTCGCCGGGTGTCCGGCGTCACCGTACGGAGGAGGGAGGGGGTCAGGCGCGGGCGCGCAGCTCGCTGTCGACCGCGTCGGGGGCGCCACCGAACTCGTCGGCGACCTCCCCGGTGACGTCGGGCTCGCCGTGCAGGCCGGCGTCCGCCGCGGCCAGCATCGACCGGCCGGTGGCGAGCACCGTGACGGCGCCGAGGACGGCCGCCGCGCCGACGAGGAAGGGCACGTGCAGGTCCCAGTGTTCGGCGAGCTTGCCGGCGGCGAAGGGGGCCAGGCCGCCGCCGAGGAAGCGCACGAAGCCGTAGGCCGCCGACGCGACCGGCCGCTCCACCGGGGAGACGAGCATGACGGCCTGGGTGGCGAGGGTGTTGTTGACGCCGATGAACACCCCGGCGACGACCACCGCGGTGATCAGCACCCACCGGGTCTCGACGAAGACGCCGATCAGCAGCAGGTCGAGCGCGAAGAGGACCAGCGCCGCCGACAGCGACCGGGCGGTGCCGAACCGCGCCTGCAGCCGGGGCGCGGCGACGACGGAGAAGAAGGCCACCAGCAGGCCCCAGCCGAAGAAGACGAAGCCCAGCTGCAACTCGGAGAGCTCCATCGGGAACGGCGCGTAGCCGAGCATCGTGAAGAAGCCCCAGTTGTAGAGCAGCGCGGTGACGCTCATGGTCAGCAGGCCGCGGTGGCGCAGCGCCCTGAGCGGCGCGCTCAGCGGGGTGGGCCGCGCGGGCGCCGGGGTGGGGTCGAGCAGGACGACGGTCGCGACCAGCGCGATCGCCATGAGCGCGGAGACGCCGAAGAACGGGCCGCGCCAGCTGATGCCGCCCAGCAGGCCACCGAGCAGCGGGCCGGCCGCGATGCCCAGGCCCAGGGCGGCCTCGTAGAGCACGATCGCCCCCGCGAAGCCCCCGGACGCCGACGCGACGATCACGGCGAGCGAGGTCGCGATGAACAGCGCGTTGCCCAGGCCCCAGCCGGCGCGGAAGCCGACGATGCCGTCGATCGAGCCGGACAGCCCGGCCAGCGCGGCGAAGACGACGATCAGCGCGAGCCCGGCGACGAGCGTGCGCTTGGCGCCGATCCGGCTGGACACCCAGCCGGTGCCCAGCATGGCGACCGCGGTGACCAGCAGGTAGCTGGTGAACAGCAGGGTGACCTGGCTGGGCGTGGCGTCCAGCTGGGCCGAGAGGGCGGGGAGGATCGGGTCGACCAGGCCGATCCCCATGAAGCTGACGACGCAGGCGAAGGCGACGGCGTACACGGCCTTGGGCTGCCGCGGCATGCCCGCCCGGGTGGAGGCACTCACGTCATCCAGTTGTAATACGCAACCATCCCGCGAGCCAGTCGGGGGTCAGAACCATGACGGGAACCACATCCGGTCGAGCCACTCCGCCCGCGTCAGCGGCTCCCCGGTCAGCACGGGCAGGAAGAAGACGAAGGTCGCCGCCACCACGCCGACGTAGAGCGCGACCACGCCCAGGCCGACCTGCCGGCGCAGCCGCGAGGCGCCGGGGCGGCCCAGCACGTCCTGCAGCGCCAGGACGACGGCCAGGACGAAGAACGGCAGCACGGGAGCCGTGTAGAAGGCGAACATCGTGCGCTCGGGGTTGAGGAACCAGGTGCCCCAGCCCGCGGCGACCGCGACGGCGACGATCAGCGCGGCGGGGTCCCGGCGGGCGACCAGGCGCCAGGCCACCCACACCAGCGCCGGCGCGAAGGCGAACCAGAGGGTCGGCGTCCCGACCATGAGGATGTAGCGGATGACCGGGTCGCCGCCCGCGTCGGTGAGGCCCTGCGGGTTCCACAGCAGGATCGGCCGCCCGTTGACCAGCCAGCTCCACGGCCCGGACTCCCACGGGTGCGGGGTGGACAGGCCGTTGTGGAAGGCCAGCCACTCGGCGTGCTGGTGCCACAGCGAGCGCAGCGCGTCGGGGACCCACGGGAACGCCGTCTCCGGGTGCTGCTGCGCCCACGCCTTGCCCTGCGAGGTCTCGCCGAGGAACCAGCCGGTGAAGCTGGCGAGGTAGGTCAGCACCGGGACGGCGGCCAGCGCCCACAGCGCCCCCGGCAGGCCGCGGCGCGCGGCGGTGCGGGTCGGGCGGGGGACGCCGGCCTCGCGCCAGGCGGCGCGGTCCCAGAACAGGCTCAGCACCGCGAAGGCGGCCAGGAAGTACACCCCGCTCCACTTGACCGCGCAGGCGCACCCGAACAGGAACCCGGCGGCCAGCCGCCACCCCCGCGGGCCGAGCGCGAAGCCGGCCGCCGTCGTCGTGGCCGCTCTGGTGCGGGCCCGCACCCGGTCCCGGTCGACGACCAGGCAGGCCACCGCGGAGAGCACGAAGACCTGCAGGAAGACGTCGAGCAGGCCGATCCGCGACAGCGTGAAGGCCAGGCCGTCGAGCGCCAGCAGCAGGCCGGCGACCAGACCGAGCAGCGTCGAGCCGGTCAGCCGCCGGGTCAGCCGGGTGAGGACGACGACGGCGATGCTCCCGGCGACCGCGGAGGGGAACCGCCAGCCGAAGGAGTCGTAGCCGAACAGCCCGATGCCTCCCGCGATGAGCCACTTGCCCAGCGGCGGGTGGACGATGAACGTGTAGCCGCGGTTGTACTCGTGCCCCCACTCGAGCAGCTCGCGCGCCTCCGGCGGGTAGTACGCCTCGTCGAAGAGCAGGTCGGCCGGGTAGCCGATGTCCCACAGCCGGATCCCGAGGGCGAACAGGCCCAGCAGCGCGGTGAGCACCCACGCGAGGACGCGGTCCGACGGCAGCGGCGGGGTCGTGTCGCGGCGCGGCCGGGGGAGCGGACGGCGACGCGTCCGGGCCGGGCGGAGCTCGCCGGGCTCCCGGTCCGTGCGATCGGGAGCCAGCACCGCCATGCGGCCAGGGTAGTGAAAGGACCCGCCTGCCCCCCGGCGCTCGCCAGCTCGCGCCGAGCCCCTGCGGGCGGGCCCACGGCAGGCGTCGTGACAGGCTCGGGGACATGGCAGGACGCCTCGTGCTCGGTGGAGCGCCGCTGGGACAGCCCGGGGACGTCGGCCCGCGGCTGCGCACCGCGATGGCGACCGCGGACGTGCTCGCCGTCGAGGACACCCGCCGCCTGCACCGTCTGGCCACCGACCTCGAGGTGCAGCTGTCGGGTCGGGTGGTCACCTTCCACGAGTCCGTCGAGCGCTCCCGGCTGCCCGGGTTGCTGGCCGCGCTGGCCGAGGGGCGCACCGTCCTGCTGCTCACCGACGCCGGGATGCCGTCGGTCTCCGACCCCGGGTACACGCTGGTGCGCGCGGCGATCGACGCCGGCGTGGAGGTGACCTCGGTGCCCGGGCCCTCGGCGGTGACGACCGCGCTGGCGGTGTCGGGCCTGCCGGTCGACCGGTTCTGCTTCGAGGGCTTCCTGCCGCGCAAGGCGGGGGAGCGGCGGTCGCGGCTGGCCGGCCTGGCCGACGAGCGCCGCACGATGGTGTTCTTCGAGTCACCGCACCGGCTGGCCGACGCGCTCACCGACGCCGCGGC
>DATIMX010000167.1:0-10068 GCA_035474935.1 Geodermatophilus sp.
GCCACGGTCATCGGCTGCGACCAGCAGGACGCGGCCACTCAGGAGACGGTGGAGTCGGTACGTGCGGCCGGGGGACGGATGACCGCCGCGGTCGGGGTGGACCTCGGGGACGACGAGGCCGCAACAGCGTGGGTCGACTCCGTGGCCGACGAACACGGCGGGATCGACGTGCTGTTCAACAACCCGTCGGCACTCCGCTTCGGACCCGTGGACGAGCTGCCCGCAGAGGGCTGGCTGTTCACGATCGGCAACGAGCTGACGCTGGTCTTCTACACGATTCGGGCCGTCTGGCCGCACCTGCGGGCGCGCGGCGGCGGAGCGATCGTGAACGTCGGCTCGATCGCGGGCACCCGCGGATCGTGGTCCATGCCGCAGAGCGCCCACGCGGCGAGCAAGGGAGGGATCCTGGGCCTGACCTACCAGCTCGCCGTCGAGGGCGGTCGCTTCGGCATCCGGGTCAACACGATCAGCTCCTCGCTGACCCGCACTCCGGCCACGGAGCACCTGCTCTCCAAGCCGGGCAGCCCCTTCGACCTGGAGAAGGCCCGAATCCCGCTGCGCCGCTTCGGCGAGCCCGAGGACATCGCCCGGGCTGCCCTCTTCCTCGCCAGTGACGACGCCTCCTACATCACCGGGGTCAACCTGCCCGTCGACGGTGGGACCGCGGCCGTCTTCTGAACGACGTGCCGGCGACGGATCCGCTCATCGGCCGCATGCCGGGACGGAGCCGCATCCGCAGCCGACACGAGACGCCTGGCTCTCGCTGGCGATCAGACGCCTCCGTCCACGTTGATGGTCTCGCCGCTGACGAACGCCGCGAGGTCGCTTGCAAGGAACATGGCCACACCCGCCACGTCGGACGCCCGCCCGAGCCGACGGAGGGCAACCGCCTGCTCGAACCTCTGGCGCGCCTCCGGCGGCACCGGCGCGTCGGTCTCCATCGGCCCGGGAGCCACCACGTTCACCCGCAGTCCGCGCGGTCCGAACTCCTTGGCCAGCGACCGGGCCAGACCAACCAGCCCGGCCTTCGACGCCGTGTAGTGCGCGCCCATCGGCATGCCGACCGTGGCCACCCGCGAGCCGACGAACACGACGCTCCCCCCGGCGGACAACAGCGGCAGCGCCCTCTGGGTGACCAGGTACGCGGCACCGAGGTTGGTGTCCATGATCCGCTGCCACTCCTCGAGGAGGAGCTCGGCGAACGGCACACGACTGTTGACGCCGGCGTTGTGCACCAGGATGTCGAGCCCGCCGAGCGTCGCGCGGCACTCGTCGACCAGGTGGTCGACCTCCTCGGCGTGCGTCACGTCCGCGATGTGCACGCGGTGCTGCCCACCGACGTCCTTCAGCTCGCGCGACAGCGACGTCAGCGCGTCACTCGAGTGCCGACCACAGGTCACGACGCTCGCGCCGGCCCGGGCGTACTCCAGCACGATCTCCCGACCGATGCCGCGCGACCCCCCGGTCACCAGCGCCTTCTTGCCCTCGAGCAGCCCGTTCATGTTTCCTCCCCCAGTTCGGGCTCGGCCTACCTGCCCGTCGCGGCTCACAGCGGCGCCGCCACCGCCGCGACGCCGCCAGCAGCGCTCCGTCGAGCCGCTGCGGCACGCCGGCCCAGGGCCACTCACCCGCCGCAGCCAGCAGGCTGCCCGAGAAGCGGCGTGCGCGGTGGCTGCAGGACGTCCAGACGATCCTGGCGCGCCATAGCCCTTGCCTGTCCTGACACTGCGTGAGCTTTCATGTCCCCCGCGTGTCACGGTGTTCCCCTAGGCGTGCTCCCCCCGCAGATCCTGCGATCAGGCTCCGACAGCAATCGGAGCGCCGTCGCCGTGTCAGGGATCAACTCGAGATGAACTCGCGCGGGCGCCGGGTGGCCCTCCCGAGGCTGCGGTGTGTGATCGAAGAGCTCGTCCCTGACGGACTGTGGGAGCGGGTCGCTCCACTGCGGTCACTGCCCGGGCATCCTCCATTCCGGGTCGTGCAGAGCTCATCGAGCGATCAGGGGAGGGCACCCGTCGAGGCGACGTCCAAGGGGATGCCGGTCTCGCGCTCGGAGACCTGCCACAGGACGCCGATCTGCTCCTGCAGGCCCCGCCTGCGCAGGATGGGCCGGCGCACGGCCGGGCCGCGGGAGCCGTACCGCGGCGCGTACAACTCCCCACCACGGACTCGCGGATCGGTCGCGGCCCGCAGCTGCGGACGGGCGCCCTCGAACGGCGACATCCCCGATCGCGCGGTCATCACCTCGAAGAACGCCCCCACCCGGCCGGCGCCGCCCTCCCGCACCGCCCGCGACTGCAGGTCGGTGTTCGTCAAGCCCGGGTGCGCGACCAGGCTCGACGCGCTGACGCCGGCCCGCGAGAACCGCTGCTGCAGCCCCAACCCGAAGTGCAGATTGGCCATCTTCGACCGCGCGTACGCACTCCAGGCTCCATAGCCCCGCTCGAGATGGACGTCCGACGGGTCCAGCCGCCGGGCCCGGTGCCGCGCCGTGCTCGTCACCGTCACCACTCGCGCGGCCGGTGCCCGCAGCAGCGCCGGCAGCAGGTGCGCGGTCAGCGCCCAGTGGCCCAGGTGGTTGACGCCGAACTGCAGCTCGAACCCGTCGGCCGTCGTCCGCTGGGGCATCGCCATCACCCCGGCGTTGTTCACCAGCAGGTCCACCCGCTCGTGCCGGTCCAACACCGAACGTGCGGCGGCCGCCACCGAGGACAGGTCGCCCAGGTCCAGCGGCACCACCTCCAGCGACGCCGACGGATGGCTGACCCGGATCCGCGCCTCCGCAGCCTCGGTCTTGGTGGCATCCCGGGCAGCGAGAACCACGTGCGCACCCGCCCCGGCCAGCGCCAGCGCCGTCTGCAGGCCGAGCCCACCGTTCGCGCCGGTCACCACCGCCGTCCGCCCGGTCAGGTCGGGGATGTCGCGCTCGGTCCAGGGCATCCGCCGTCGCCTCCTCACGCGACCACGACGTCGACCATCGGCAGGGCCCTCAGTCGCCGATCGGTTGTCACGAGTGGTGCTCCCCGAGCAGTCGCCAGCTCGACGTACAGCGCATCGGCGAGCCTCAGCTGAGAACGGCGGACCCAGGCTCCGGACACCAGCTCTCGCACGGGATGGCGCTCGATCGGGGCGTCGACCAGGCGGCCGAGCAGCCGCGTCACCGTGTCGTCGTCCAGGTCGCCTGCCCGGTTCAGTCGCCCGAGCGCCGACAGCACCTCGGCGTCGACGTGCCCGGGCGCGTGCAGCGACTGGCCTGCCAGCCGCGCACGGACCGCAACGCCCAGCGGATTGCCCAGCAGCAGGTCCACGAACGCCGAGGCGTCGAGGACCACCTCAGCCATGACGCGTCGAGGGCTCGTCCCGTGCTGCCTCCAGCGCAGCGAGTGCGTCGTCGTGGGACACCTGGACCGACGGAGGGTCGAGCGTCGCCAGCCAGGCGTCCGTCGTCCGACCGGCGAGCTGCTGCCTGATGGCGTCCTGCGTCAGCGACGACAGGTTCAGCCCCGCCGCCCGTGCCGCGGCGGCGAGGTCGTCGGGGAGGTAGACGTTCACGCGCGGCATACACACAAGGTACACACACTGATCGGTGTCCGGGAACGACCTCAGCTGCCGGCGCGCGTCTCCGCCCGCATGGCGACGGCGGTCAGCAGCTCCCACCGGATGGCCGAGCTGCCCGGCTCGACGGCGAGCCAGTAGAGGCCGAAGCGCCGCCGCGTCCCGGGGTCGGTGGCGGCGATCCGCGTCTCGCAGCTCAGCCGCGTGCCGCCGAGGGCCGGCGTCAGCCGGAACTCCATGCCGACCTTCACCCAGCCCGGCTCGGACCACTCCCGGACCCCGGCCTCGTCCAGCACCGGCGGCCGCTTTCCGCCGGTCAGCTTCCAGGGCTGCAGCACACCCGCGAACAGCACGTGCGAGGGCGGGTCGGAGGCCAGCTCCGGGATCGGCACCACGTCGAGGAAGGTCCGGTCGAGCCCGCCGCGCCGGCGTCCCCTGCCGGCCAGCAGCACCGGCAGGGCGCGCACGGCGCTGAGCAGCAGGGACACCGGCAAGGACGAGAGTTTCAGCCGGTGCAGCTCCTCCCACACGACGGGCGCCGGCGCGTCGATCACCCGCGACTGCCGGGTCACGTGGTCGGCCACCGGCACCACGTCGTCGAGGTCCATGCCGCCCCTCCCCCCGGACCTCAGCCGAGCGCCGCGTACACCGCCCGGATGTAGGCCTCGCTGCGGTCCGAGCCGAGGACGCCCGGCGCCATCCGGTTCATCAGGTAGCCGATCGTCAGCCGTCGGTCGAGGTCCATGACGACCATCGACCCGCCCCAGCCGCCCCAGAAGAAGGTGCGCCCCTCGGGCACGTACGGGACCAGCGGCGAACCCAGGCAGTAGCCGATCCCGAACCGGAACGGCGCCTCCAGCACCAGGTCCACGCCGTCGGACTGCTGGTCGAAGACCAGATCGATCGTCTCCGGTGACAGCAGGCTCTCGCCGCCGAGCGACAGCACCCGCAGGACACGCACGAGGCCCCGCGCGTTCGTGTGCCCGTTGAGCGCGCCCAGGTCCGCGCGGCGCCACTCCGGCGAGTTCGCCGCCTTCGCCGGGACCACCGGCGCGGTGAAGGTCCTGACCGCCACCGACTCCGGGTCCGGCTCGCGCGGGTCGGCTGACGGCGGCGGCGGGACGACGGGCGCGATCCGGTCCCAGTCCGACTCGCGTGCGCCGATCTGGAAGTCCGCGCCCAGCGGGCGGGCGATCTCAGCGGCCACGAACTGCTTGAACGACGTGTTGGTGATCCGCCGGATCACCTCGCCGGCCAGGTGCCCCTGGTTGCTCGCGTGGTAGCCCGACGCCGTGCCCGGCTCCCACCACGGCGCCTGCGCGGCCAGCCGCTCGGTCGCGGTCTGCCAGTCGTACATGTCGCGGATGGAGAACGGCTGCTCCCAGCCGGACACGCCCGACGTGTGCGACAGCAGGTGCCGCACCTCGACGTCCTTCTTGCCCTTGGCCGCGAACTCCGGCCAGTAGTCGGCGACCGGCGCGTACACGTCCAGCTCGCCGCGCTCGACCAGCAGCAAGGCGGCGAGCGCCAGGACGGTCTTCGTCGTCGACCAGCCGTTGACGATCGTGTCCTCGGTCCACGGGGTGGTCCGCTCGAGGTCGCGGTGGCCACCCCACAGGTCGACGACGGTCTCCCCGTCGAGGTCGACCGCGATCGACGCGCCCAGCTCCCCGCCGTCCAGACCGTGCTGGAACGCCTCGCGCACGCCGGAGAACCGGTCGTCGCAGCTGCCGTGCACCTCGGCCATGGCACCTCCCCGTCCTGGCGCGATCACGCGCCACCGAGGATCAGACCACGGCCCCGCTCAGGACGCGGCGGCGCCGGCCGCGGCCACGAGCGCGATCGTCTGGTCGACGACGGCCCTGCGGTCGGCCTCGAACGCCGGACTGGTCAGCACCGCGGGGTCCTCGGGGTACACGAGCGCCGAGATGTGCAGGTGCCCGCCGGGGACGTCCTCCGCCTGCATGCCGATCCGCAGCCGGTTGGAGCGGTACATGCTCTCGTTGGAGAGGTAGTTGCCGCCCGGGCCGGACGCCGCCCGGGAGCCCTCGGACGGGTCGTCCTGGCAGCGCACCGCCGACGGGGCCGGGAAGGTCCCCGCCGGCCACTCGCAGATCCCGTCGTTGAGCACGACCGGCCAGGGGCCGGTGCCGGCGGCGATCATCGCCTCGTAGGGCAGGGTCGTCTCGATCCACTCCGGGGAGTCGAACGGCTGCGGCCAGTGCGACGGCCGGGAGATGGGCCCGAAGAGCATGTTGCGGTTGTTGTCGGGGGAGCCGCCGCGGGCGTTGGCGGCCCACTGCTCGATGTCCATCCGCCCGCGGCTCGTCTGGCTGATGGTCATGATCAGGTCGGCGCGGTCCTCCCCGGGCCTCAGGACCTGGCCGAACGCGTCCTCGACGATGCCCTCGTCGAAGTCGGTCCAGTTGACGGGGAACACGACCGACTGGACGACGACCGGGCCGGCGTCGGTCTCGAGCGTCCGGCCGTCCAGCTGCAGGGCGGTGGCGCCGGAAGGGTTGGAGTTCCGCAGGCTCTGGTCGAGGCTGTAGGTGTCGAAGCCGCTGATCATCACGCGCGTGGCGTCGGCGGGCGCCTCCGGCCAGTCGATGGTGGTGAGCCCCCGGGACGCCTGGTCGAGCAGGTGCACCAGGGCGTTGCGCTGGACGACGCTCACCTCGACGGGCGCCTCCCACTGGCGCACCGCACGCGTCATGTGCAGGCGGGCCCAGTACAGCGGCCGGTCGTCGTACCGGTCGATCGTGCCGATGTCCCGCTCCCCCTGGGCCCGCGCCAGAGCCAGCTCCCACAGCGCCTCGCCGGAGCGCACGACGAGCGCCTCGGCCGCGGCCAGGTCCGGCGCCGCGCACAGGTCCGTGGCGAACTGCGCCACCGCCTCCTCGAAGCCGGCGGCCCGGAGGAACTGGGCCGCGGCCGACTCACCACCCTCGACCAGGGGTTGGCCGATGCGCTGCTCCTCCACCGTGAGCACCGCATCCTCGGCGTAGCAGTCCGGGGCGTCCGCGCCCACGGCGGCCCGGGAGTCGGTCGACGACACCGCCCACAGCGCCGAGGAGGACAACGCGACGGCGGCGGCGACGCCGACCCGTGTGGCGAGCTGAGGGAGCGACCTGCGTTGCGGCATCCCGACCTCCGGGGGTCGACGAGCGAGTGGTGACCCTCCTGACTGTCCCGCCGGACCGCGCTGCCCGAAACCCGGCCCCGGCGAGTCGGCGTCCGCCCCGAGTCGGCGTCCGCCCCGAGGCGGGCGGCCCGCGCCACCCCGTGCGGGTGAGACACCCCCCGATCCGGCCGATGCGGTACCGCCGGCGACCTACGGTGCCGATCACGAGGACAGGGACGTCCACTGGGGGGCACGTGCAACGGGAACGTTCGGGCGCCGAGGCGCAGATCGCCCAGCTGCTGCGGACTGCGCGCCGCAGGCTGGGCCTCAGCGTGGCGTTCCTCAGCCGCATCGACGCGAGCACGCGGACGATGCAGGTCGTCGACTCCCTGCTCGCCACCATCACCGACGGCTACTCCGGCCCGCGGGACAGCGGCTTCTGCCTCGCCGTCCTCGAGGGCCGGCTCCCCCGGGTCATGCCCGACGTGCGCGACGTCCCGGAGGCCATGGCCCTGCACCCGGCCGACCTGCCGCAGATCCGCGCCCACATCAGCGTCCCCGTCGTCCTCAGCGACGGCACCGTCTACGGCACCTTCTGCGCCTTCGGACTGGTTACCGACCCCGAGGTGACGCACCGCGACCTGGCGGTGATGGAGGTCCTCGCCGACGCCGCGGCGATGGTGATCGAGCCGCAGATCCGCACCGAGCAGCAGCACGCCGAGATCCGCGACCGCCTCCGGCCGGTGATGGACGCCGGCGGCCCGGAGGTCCTCCTGCAGCCCATCGTCGACCTCTGCGACGGCACGCGGATCGGCGCCGAGGCCCTCAGCCGCTTCCCGGCCACGTGGCACCGCACGCCCGACGTCGTCTTCGACGAGGCCCACCGCATCGGTGCCGGCCACCGGCTGGAGCTGCTCGCCCTCGCCCGCGGCGCCGAGCTGCTGGACCGGGTTCCCGGCTACGTCTCGCTCAACGTCTCACCGCAGACGCTGCTGACGCCGCAGTGCGGCGAGCTGCTCGAGACCCTGCCGCTCGACCGCATCGTCCTGGAGCTCTCCGAGCACGACCAGGTCCACGACTACCCGGCCGTCGAGGCGGCCCTGTCCCCGCTGCGTCGACGTGGCATGCGGCTGGCCATCGACGACGTCGGCGCCGGCTTCTCCAGCCTGCGGCACATCGTCATGGCCTGCCCGGACGTGATCAAGATGGACCGCAGCATCGTCAGCGGCGTCGACCACGACCCGATGCTGGCCCGGCTGGCCCAGTCGCTGGTCGAGTTCGCGCACAGCTTCGACGTCAGCCTCGTCGCCGAGGGCGTGGAGACGGCGGCCGAGCACGCCGTCCTGCAGTCCCTCGGGGTGGACGGCGGCCAGGGCTGGCTCTTCGGACGCCCCGCGCCCGTCGACGCCCTCGTCGAGGCGGGCACCGTGCCGGCCCCCGAGCCCCTCACCGCCTGAGGACGCAGCAAGGGCGGCCCCCTCCCGGGTCCCGTCCCGAGCCTGCCAGGGGTGGGGAGGAGGGGGTCCTTCCGTCAGTCCTCCAGCCCCCAGGAGACGATCGACCGCGGGTGGATCCGGATGAGCGCCTCCCCGCCGGCCGGCGCCTCGACGGTCTCCGCCACCCCCTGCACCGTGACGCACTGCGGACGCCACGGCGGCAGGACGTCGTCCACCACGAACGCCGCCCGCGGGTTGGCCTGCGCGTTGCGGTACTTCCGCGTCGCGGCGAAGCGGCGTCCGCTGACGTCGATCGTCCCCAGCTCGGCGTTGTAGCTCCACCCCACCGGGACGACATGCGGCTGCCCGGCGGCGTCCGCGGTGGCGAGCCGGCCGAGCCTCCGCTCCCCCAGCAGGTACGCCAGCTCCGCGTCGCTGAAGCGGGCGGTCGCCACCGGCGCGGTCACCGCCGCACCGCTCGCGGGAGCAGGGCGACCAGCACCGCGGCGACGACGGCGTGCAGGGTCAGCAGGGCGACGACCGACGCAGTCCCCACCCCCATCGCGACCGGCCCGCCGAGCGACAGCAGCAGGACGACGACCGCGGCGGCGCGCCACACCGTCTCGGCCCGGGCGACCGACCGCACCAGCAGCCCGAGCAGCGCCCACCCGAGCAGACCGGCCACCGCGGCCGCCGTGACGATGGAACCGACCCCGACCGTCCGGGCGGCGCCCGCCATGCCGACCCGCAGCTCCACCCCGGACAGCGGGACGGCGACGGCCCAGGTGAGGACCGCGGCGCCGATCGCGGCCGCGACCGCCAGGGCTGCCGGGCGGGCGGCGAGACGGCCGCGGGAGTGCAGGGTCGGGACAGTCGCTGACGTGGTCATGGGACCCACCTCTTCCGGTAAGTTCGTTAGCCGCCTAACGAGATCTTCGAGAAGGTTAGGCGCATAACGATCTGCTCGACAAGAGGGAGCGGCATGGACTTCACCCGGGCGAAGCGGGTCAACGACGCCGTCCGCGCGCTCGCGATGCGGCACCGCGCCGCCGCGGCGCAGCTGCTCGCCCCGCTCGGGCTGCACCCCGGGCAGGAGGTCCTGCTGCTCGAGCTGCACGCGCACGGTCCGCGCACCCAGGTCCAGCTGGCGACGGCCAGCGGCTGCGAGCCCCCGACGATCACCGGCAGCGTGCGCAGACTGGAGAGCGCCGGCCTGGTCGTCCGCCGTCCGTCGCCCACCGACGGGCGGATGACCATCGTCGAGCTGTCCGACCGGGGCCGGTCGCTGATGCCCGCCCTCGAGGCCGCCTGGTGCGAGCTCGCCGAGCGCACCGTCGGGGGGCTGTCCACCGACCCCGACCGGCTCACCGCCACACTCGACGAGGTGGCCGCGACCCTCGGCCCCCGCTGACACGCAGAGGGCCCCTCCCGACCGGGTCGGGAGGGGCCCTCTGCGTCCGTGCGTGCTCAGCTGGCCTGCGCGGCCTCGAGGGTCGGGTAGTCGGTGTAGCCCTCGGCGCCGGGCGCGTAGAAGAGGTGGGCCCTCGGCTCGTTCTCCGGGTGCTCGCCCCTCCAGCGCTCGACCAGGTCCGGGTTGGCGATGACGGCCCGTCCCACGGCCACGGCGTCGGCGTGCGCGGCCTCGATCAGGCGCACCGCCTCCTCGCGCGTGGTGACCGAGCCGAAGCCGCTGTTGGCGACCAGCGGCCCGTCGAAGCGCTCGCGCAGCTCCTGCACCAGCTCACCGGCCGGGTCGGAGTGCAGCACCGACAGGTAGGCCAGGCCCAGCGGGCGCAGCTGGTCGATCAGCGCGCCGTAGGTGGCCCGGACGTCGTCCCGGTCGGTCTCGTAGGCGTCCTGGATGTTGTGCTCGGGCGAGATCCGCAGGCCGACCTTGCCGGCGCCGATGGCCGCGGCCACCGCCGTCACCACCTGGACGACGAAGCGCGCCCG
>DATIMX010000168.1:0-3561 GCA_035474935.1 Geodermatophilus sp.
GCGTACCCGGGCGAGAAGTCCTCCGCCTTCACGCCCGACGGGTGGGATCGGCGAAGGCCGCGAAGGCCTCCAGGTTGCGCAACGACTCCCCGCGCTTGACCCGCCACTCCCACTCGCGGCGGATCGAGGTGCCGAAGCCGATCTCGAGCATCGCGTTGAAGTGGTCGTCGGCGTAGCTGAGCACCGCGCCGAGGATGCGGTCGAGCTCCTCCGGCGTGACCGCGGCGTGCGGCAGCCGGCCGGTCAGGTAGACGTCGCCGATGCTGTCGATCGAGTACGCGACGCCGTACATGCGCGCGTTGTGCTGCAGCAGGTAGGTCCACAGCTGCTCGCGGTTCTCGTCCGGCTGGCGGCAGACGAAGGCCTCCACCCGTAGCGCGTGCTCGCCGACGATCAGCCCGCAGACGGTCTTGAGTTTCTTGGTGCCGGGCAGGTCGACCAGCCAGCGGCCGGGCGCGGGGTGCTCGTGCACCAGCTCGCTGTCCCGCAGGGTCTGCTCGATGACTGCGTCGAGCTCGGCGACGGTCCGCTCGCGGCTCACGACGTCCACCCGTTCACCGGGCTCATCTTTCGCTCCCGCGGCGGCGGAGCCGCCAGGACGGCAGAGCCGCTCACTGCGCCACCTGTGCGCCGAGCGCCCGCACCCCGCCCAGCGCCCAGGCCGGGCGCAGCAGCGTGCCGGAGGCCGGTCTCTGGGACGCCATCGCCATCTCCTCCGCGGCGGCCGTGTACGCGGCGACCAGGCTGTCGACGGTGCGCTCCCAGGAGAAGGAGGCCGCGTGCCGGCGCGCGCCGGCCGAGAGCAGCTCCCGGCGGGCGAGCACCGCGCGGATGGCGGCGGCGTAGTCGGCCGGGTCCCGACCCTCGACGAGCACCCCGGAGACGCCGTCCCGGACGGCCGTGCGCAGCCCGCCCACGGCGGCCGCGACGACCGGCGTCCCGCAGGCCTGCGCCTCCAGGGCCACCAGGCCGAAGGACTCGTTGTGGCTGGGGACGACGGCGACGTCCGCGGCGCGGTAGTGCTCGGCGAGCCGCTCGGCGTGCACCGGCGGCAGGAAGCGGACCAGGTCGGCGATGCCCAGCTCGGCGGCCAGCTGCTCCAGCTGGCGGGGGGCCTCCAGCCCGGTGCCGCTGGGCGCGCCGACGACATGCACCTGCAGCCGGTCGCGCAGTGCGGGGTCGTCGGCGAGCATCCGCGCGGCCGCCTCGAGCAGCAGGTCGGGGGCCTTGAGCGGCTGGATGCGGCCGACGAACAGCAGGACGACTGCGTCGTCGGCGATGCCGAGGCGACGGCGGGCCGCCGTCCGGTCGCCGGGGGTGAAGCGGTCGAGGTCCACCCCGGGCGGGACGACGAGGGTGCGTCGCGGATCGGCGCCGTAGTGCTCGACCAGCTGGCGGGCCTCGTCGTCGGTGTTGGCGACCAGCCGGTCGGCCTCGGCGACGACCTGCTCCTCGCCGATGACGCGGGCCCGCGGCTCGGGCCGGTCGCCGGCGGCCAGCGCGGCGTTCTTCACCTTGGCCAGGGTGTGCGCGGTGTGGATGAGCGGCACGCTCCAGCGGTCGCGGGCCAGCCAGCCGACCTGGCCCGACAGCCAGTAGTGCGAGTGGACGACGTCGTAGTGGCCCGGCTCGTGCTGGGCCTCCTCGCGCAGGACGGCGGCGGTGAAGGCGCACAGCTGCGCGGGCAGCTCCTCCTTGCCCAGGCCCTCGAACGGGCCGGCGCTGACGTGCCGCACGGTGACCCCGGGGCTCATCTCGACCACCGGCGGCAGGTCGCTGGAGGTGGCTCGGGTGAAGACGTCGACGGCGATGCCGCGCTCGGCCAGCCGCCGGGAGACCTCGACGACGTAGACGTTCATGCCGCCGGCGTCGCCGGCACCGGGCTGGTCGAGGGGGCTGGTGTGTACCGAGAGGGTGGCCACCCGCCGGGGCACGGCCGAGCGGGGACGGCGGCGAGCGGCCACGTGCGACCTCCCGCCTCGCTCCCAGGGCGCCGGGAGGCACCCGCTCGACATCGCAGTCTGCAACAGCGCCAGGATGGGTCGCATGCCCGGCCCCTCTGCCCAGTCTCCCTCCGTGCCCGCGGGTGCGCCCGGTGCGGGCCGGACCGCCGTCGTCACCGGCGCCTCCAGCGGCATCGGCGCCGCCACGGCGCGGAGACTGGCGGCGGAGGGCTTCGACGTCGTCCTCGGGGCGCGGCGCATGGACCGGCTGACGGCGCTGGCCGCGGAGATCGGCGCCCAGGCGCTGCCGCTCGACCTCACCGACCCCGACTCGGTGGCGGACTTCGTCGGCGCCCTCGGCCCGGTCGACGTGCTGGTCAACAACGCCGGCGGCGCGTTCGACGCCAGCCCCGTGGCCGAGGCCGACCTGGACTCGTGGGCGCGCACCTACGAGGTCAACGTGCTGGGCACCGTCCGAGTGACCAAGGCGCTGCTGCCGAGGCTGATCGAGTCGGGCGCCGGCGACCTGCTGTTCGTGGGCTCGACCGCCGGGCTGGTCAGCTACGAGGGCGGTGCCTCCTACACGGCGGCCAAGCACGCGGTGCACACGCTGGCCGAGACGCTGCGGCTGGAGCTGTTCGACCAGCCGGTTCGGGTGGTCGAGATCGCGCCCGGGATGGTGCGGACCGAGGAGTTCACCCTCAACCGGGTCCAGGACCGGGAACGGGCGGAGGCGGTCTACCGCGGCGTGCGCGAGCCGCTGGTGGCCGAGGACGTCGCCGACTGCATCGCCTGGGCACTCACCCGCCCGCACCACGTCAACGTCGACCTGCTCGTCGTCCGGCCGCGGGCGCAGGCCGCCCAGCACAAGGTGCACCGCGAGGGCTGAGCCGGTGCTCATCCGCGAGGCGACCGACGAGGACTGGCCGGCGATCCACCCGTTCTTCCGAGCCGTCGTGGACGCCGGGCACACCTACGCCTACCCCGAGGGGCTCTCCCTGGACGAGGCCCGGCCGCTCTGGATGGAGCAGCCGCCGGGGCGGACCGTGGTCGCGGTCGACGGCGACTCGGTGCTCGGCAGCGCCAAGATGGGTCCGAACCGGCCCGGCCGCGGCTCCCACGTCGCGACGGCGAGCTTCCTGGTCGACCCGGCCGCGCAGGGCCGCGGTGTGGGCCGTGCGCTCGGCGAGCACGTGGTCGGCTGGGCCCGCGACGCCGGCTACCGCGGCATCCAGTTCAACGCCGTCGTCGAGACGAACACCCCTGCGGTCACGCTGTGGCGGTCCCTCGGCTTCGTCGTCGTCGGCACGGTGCCCGGCGCGTTCCGCCACCCCGAGCACGGCTACGTCGGCCTGCACGTGATGTTCCTCGACCTCGTCTGAGCACCCATGGCCGGCGCTTCTCGCGGATTGCCGGTCCGGTAGCGCCGGCAGTGCACGAGAAGGCCCGGCAATCCCCCGACGCACGACGGGTGGGGCTCACAGCGGTTTTCAGGCGGCTTGGGGGGTGAGGTAGCCGGCGTGGGCGAACCAGCCGGCGGCGTCCTCGGCGGTGACCGCGGCCAGGGCCACAGCGATGGCCGCGTCCAGCGCCGCTCGGGTGCGTGCCGCGGCGGCCT
>DATIMX010000169.1:0-6786 GCA_035474935.1 Geodermatophilus sp.
CTGCCCCCCACCGCTCGCAAGCTCGCGGCGGGGCCCTGCAGGGGGCCACGGCAGAGGCCCCTGAGTGGAGACGCTCAGGGGCCTCCGGCGTCCCGGCTAGAAGACCGGGCGAGGCGCCGCGGGGAGGTCCTCGCCCTGCGCCTGGCGCGGGGCGGGCGCCACCGGCGGGCGCCCCGTCTCGACCTGCTGGATGGTGTCGATGGTCTCCATGCCCTTGGTGAACTCGACGTTCTCGTTGTCCATCAGCGCGCGGGGGTTGAAGCCGGGGCTGGCGAGGACGCCGTGCACCCGGCGCCGCTGCATCCCGAAGTTGCCGCCGTCGTAGATCGGGAAGATGGCGGCCTCCCGCAGGTACTTCTCGAACATGTGCTTCTTGTCCGCGCTGTTGACGCCGACCACCTGCATGCACTTGTAGACGCTGTCCAGGAGCGTCTCGGTGCAGTAGGTCTTGTTCAGCGCGCCGATCAGCTCACCGTGGTAGTCGTGCTCGTCGATGTAGTGAGCCGCCTTCCAGCAGAAGTAGCGGCAGGCCTCGATGCGCGCGGCGACGTCGCCCAGGACGTAGCCGACGTTCTGGAACTGGATCATCGGGTGCGGGCTGCCGGCGGTGTAGGTCTTGGCCCACGTGAGGGCCGCCTCGTACGCGGCGCGGGCGACGCCGACCGCGGCGATCCCGGCGACCGGCCCGGACCAGGCGAAGTTGCGGTTGATGAGCAGGTCGCCGTTCCCGAGCGTCCCCTGCACGAGGTTGTCGGCCGGCACCCGGGCGTCCTCGAAGACGATCTCCGCGTTCGGCGTGAGGCGGTGCCCGAAGGTGTCGATGAGGGAGTAGGTCACGCCCGGGGTCCCGCGCTCGACCAGGATCGCCGACAGGCCCTCGGTGCCGCCCTTGTCCGGGTCCGTGCGGACGACGACGAGGTTCACGTTCGCACCCGCGCCGTCCCACCCGGCCACGTTGCAGGGCCAGTACTTGCGCCCGTTGAGGACGTAGGAGTCGCCGTCCCGCCGGGTGTCCCCGGGGGCTCGCTGGCGGCGTACCCGGCGATGAACTCACCCGAGGGATCGGACGTGGCGGCCCCGATGACCCGCCGCTTCTGCTCCTCGGTCCCCCAGTACCAGACCGGCAGCAGGGCCAGGCCGTTGACCAGCACCGTGCAGGCGAACCCCGGGTCGACGGCGCAGATCTCCTCCGCGGCCAGGATGAGCTCGACGTTGGTCAGCCCGCCGCCGCCGTACTCCTTGGGCATCATCCCGAAGGCGATACCCCGCTTGTAGGCCTCGACGTAGGCCGGCTTGGTCATCTGGAAGGCCTTCAGCGGGTCCGGCTCCCGGTCCGCGTCGCGGACGACGGGCGCCAGCACGTTCTCCGCGAAGTCGCGGGCCGCCAACTGGACCTTCTTCTGGTCCCCACTGAGCGTGAAGTTGATGCCGCTCGACGGCGCGAAGTCGATGGACATGCCGACCCTCCTCACGAGACGGGGCTCCGGTCGGCCACGACGGCCGCTCCGGACGACACCGGACCGGGAACGGACGACGGACCGGCCTGTGTCGTTCACCACACTCGTGCGCCGGGGCGTCCATCGAGCAGAGGCCAACGCCCCCACCTGGCGGCGGCGGCCTGGCGTCGTCGTTCCAGGCGTGTTGCGCCCGACGGCCGCCCCGTGACGGCCACGTCTCGGGACGGTCACGATCTCACCCCGATGGGCCGGTGGGGCGGTGTGAGCCGTCGCTGGCCGGGTAAGCGGCGTAGCGTGAGGGACGTCAAGACAGCAGCGGACCCACCAAGCCGGACGACGACCGGCGCACGGAACTGACGACTACGAGCACCACGACGACAGACCTGCACGAACCAGTGACGTCCCTGCTGACCGCCCCATCCGTGTCAACGGCCCCGGACACACCGCGCTCGGCGCGTCCGACCGTTCGATCGGCTGGATCGGGAACAGAGGGGTCCATCCTGGCGCTGTGCAGGAGGCCGATCCGCAGCCGCGGGTCCGTGCGGTAGAGAGCGAGTGATGACCCAGATGACCCAGACGCTGACGACGACCCCGCCCGCCGACGACCTCGTCGTTCCCTTTCACTGTGACCGCTGTGGCGCACTGGCCAAGGTGCGGGTGGTCCTCGCCAGCGGCAGCGACCTCGTCTTCTGCGGGCACCACGCCCGTGAGTACGAAGGCAAGCTCCGCGACATCGCGGTCGACATCATCGAGACTGACGGCGAGCAGCGCCTCAGCCACTGACGGAGGCGCTATCGTCGCGCACAGCGATGAAGCCCTCACCCGACGCCGCCGCCGGCGTCCCGTTCCCGCCTGACGGGGACAGGGCGCCGGCGGCTCCGTCGTTCCCGGGATCTCCCGGTCGACGACTACCCGGAGATCCCGCGATGCCCCCGCAGACCCCCTCGCCGCACGACCAGCAGTTCCCCACCGGGCAGACGCCGGCGCAGCAGGTCCCCGACGAGCCCGACCGCATCGACGCAGAGAGCCTGTCCGACGAGACCCGCCCGGTCCCGCGCGACCGTGGGCCCGTCGGCCCCGAGGTGCCCGGGCCGGCGACCGCCGCCCAGACGCCCGCTCCGCCGGCGACCGGGGCGGAGGACGACGCGGGCACGCCGCAGGTCGAGGACGGCGAGACACAGGACATCCGCTTCACTCCCGGGGAGGCCCCCGCCCAGCTGCCTCCACCCACCGCGGACGCCGACCAGCACACCGGTGTCCTGCCCTCGGTGACCGACGGCCCGGACGACGTCCCTGAGGGCACCCGGGCCACGGGCGACGGCTCCGACGGCTCCGACGGCTCCGACGACGATGGTCCCGACGACTCGCCGCGGACCCACCGTCCGTGGTGGCGCCGCCCGGCCGTCGTTGCGCCGGTCGCCGCCGTCGGCGTCCTGGCCGCCGCCTACGGTGTCGACCTGCTGGTCTCCAACGGCGACGTCCCCCGCAACACCGTCGTGGCCGGCGTCGACCTCGGCGGCCTCTCCCCCGCGGCGGCCACCGAGCGCCTGCAGACCGAGCTCGCGCCGCGCGTGGTCGCCGACCACGTGGTGCTGGCCGACGACGTGGAGGCCACCCTCTCCCCCGCCACCGCCGGGATCACCCTCGACGTCGAGGGCACCGTCGAGCGGGCCGGCGAGCAGCCGCTCAACCCCTGGACCCGTCTGGCGACCCTCGTCGACGAGCGCGAGGTGGCCCCCGTCATCACCGGCGAGGACACCGCGCTGGCCGCGCAGATCGACGTCATCGCCGAGCAGGTCGACCGTGCCCCGGTGGACGCGACCATCGCCATCGAGGGGACGAGCGCCGGCGTCGTCGAGCCCGTGGCCGGCCGCACCCTCGACCGCGAGGGAGCCGCCGACGCCGTCACCACCGCGCTGGCCTCGGGCGGCGACCCGGGCACCCCGATCGAGCTGCCTGTCGACGTGACCGAGGTGTCCGTGGACGCCGCCGAGGCCCAGCGGGTGCTCGACGAGACCGTCACCCCCGGCCTGGCCGCGCCGGTGACGGTGACCAGCCAGGACGGCGCCACCTCCGTGGAGGTGCCCGAGACCGCGATCGCCGCCTCGCTGACCTTCACGCCGCAGGAGGACGGCGGCCTCGCGGTCGCCGTCGACCCGGCGGCCCTGCAGGAGGCGATGGGTGACGACTTCGCCGAGTTCGGCACGCCGGCCGAGGACGCGCGCTTCGAGCTGTCCGGGGGCAGCGTCTCGATCGTCCCGTCGGTCGACGGCACCGGCGTCGACCCGGCCGCGCTCGCGACCCACCTGCTGGACGTCCTGCCGCAGCCGGCACCGCGCACGGTCACCGCCGACCTGGGTCCGGTGCCGGCGGAGTTCAGCACCGCCGAGGCGGAGGCGCTGGGCATCCGCGAGGAGATCAGCAGCTTCACCACGAACTTCACCAGCGCGGCCAGCGGCACCAACATCCGGGTGGCCGCCGCCGAGATCGACGGCGCGCTGGTCCGGCCCGGCGAGACCTTCAGCCTGAACGGTCACACCGGCCCGCGCACCACCGCGCAGGGCTACGTCGAGGCCGGCGTCATCCAGAACGGCGCGTTCGACACCGCCGTCGGCGGCGGTGTCAGCCAGGTCGCCACGACGATGTTCAACGCCGTCTTCTTCGCCGGCCTCGAGGACGTCTACCACAAGCCGCACAGCTTCTACATCAGCCGCTACCCGGCCGGCCGGGAGGCGACGGTCTACTACGACTCGATCGACCTGAAGTGGCGCAACGACAGCGACACCGGCGTCTACGTCGACACCCAGTGGACGCCGAACTCGCTGACGGTCGCCTTCTACGGGACCAAGCGCTACGACATCGAGTCGATCAGCAGCGACCGCTACAACCTCCGCGAGCCGGTCGTGCAGGAGAAGCCGGACGACGGCAGCTGCAAGCCGCAGGCCGGCTCGACCGGCTTCGACATCACCGTCACCCGGGTGTTCCGCGACCCGGCCAGCGAGGCGGAGGTCAAGCGCGAGGACTTCCGCACCCGATACGCCGCCGAGCCGCGGATCACCTGCGTCCCGGTCGCCGCACCCGCCGCCCCGCCGGCGCCGGACAGCGCCGTCCCGGCCCCGGCGCCCGCCCCGGGCGGCTGAAGAAGGACCCCCCTGCCTCCCGCCATGGAAGGACCCCGTCCTCCCCACCCCTCGCAAGCTCGGGGCGGGACCCGAGACGGGGCCGGAGCCTCCGGACGGGGCGGGCGGCGGGACCCTGCAGGTGAGCCGGTCGGGGCGCTGACCGGCGTGCACACTGGGACGGTGCGCACCGTCCTGCCCGGGGGCCGACCGGCCGGCGCCGGACACCCCGAGGACGGTGCCGACGACGACCGGCCGGCGGGCGCCACAGCCGTCCGCCTGGAGAGCCCGCCGGCGCGGGGACGGCTGGACCGCTGGCCCGGGGTGCTGCGGGTCCCGCTGCAGGTGCTCGGGCGCACGGTCGCCAAGGCCTGGCACGACCGCATCCTCGGGCTCTCCGCCGAGGCAGCCTTCTGGCAGATCCTCTCGGTGCCGCCGCTGCTGATCGGGCTGCTCGGCACGCTGGGTTACCTCGGCACGTTCATCGGCGAGGCCTCGGTGGCCCAGATCGAGGCGGAGCTGCTCCGCGCCTCCACCGAGGTGCTGACGCCGGACGTCGTCGAGGGGTTGGTGCAGCCGACGCTCGACGACATCCTCGGCTCGGGGCGGCTGGACCTGGTGAGCGTCGGCTTCCTGCTGTCGCTGTGGGCCGGCTCCTCGGCGACGGCGACGTTCATGAACACCGTCGTGATCGCCTACGACCAGCGCGACGTGCGCGGCCCGATCCGCACCCGGCTCAAGGCGCTGTGGTTGTTCGTCATCGGCCTGCTGCTGGCGGTGCTCACGCTCCCGCTGCTGGTGCTCGGCCGGGGGGTGCTGGTCTCGCTGCTGCCGGCCGACTGGCGGGGCACCGCGATGGTGCTGGTGAACGCCGTCTACTGGCCGGTGGTGCTGATCGGCCTGCTCCTGGCGCTGACGAGCTTCTACCACGTGGTGCTGCCGCGGCGGCTGCCGTGGCACCGGCACCTCCCGGGGACCGTGCTGGCCGTCGCGTTCTTCGTCGTCGCGGCGCTGGTCACCCGCGCCTACGTCGCCGACATCCTCACCACGACGCTGCCCTACGGAGCGCTGGCGACCCCGATCGCCGTCCTGCTGTTCTGCTTCTTCTTCGGGATGTCGGTGCTGCTGGGCGCCGAGCTCAACGCGACGATCCAGTCCCGCTGGCCGGCACCGCTGCGCCGGCACCAGCGCCGCAGCCAGGCCCGGCGAGCGGCCAAGCTCGAGCGCGCCCGCGAGCTGCAGGACTGAGCACATCGCATCCCGGGACGCCCCTCGCGACGATCATGGGGTCGTGGTGGCGACACCCCGGGTCCAACCGGCGCGTCGCCACCCGGACTTCATGATCATCGCGGGAGGGTGTCCCGCCCCGAGTCCGGTGACGTACTGAAACGGCCCCGTCCAGGGTCCCGCCCCGAGCCTGGTGACGTGCTGGAACGGCCACCCTTCAGGGTCCCGCGCCGAGCGTGCGAGGCGTGGGGGAAGGGTGGTCCTTCACTTGCGGAGCTGCTCGTAGATCTCCTTGCAGGCCGGGCACACCGGGCTGCCCGGCTTCGGGCTCTTGGTCACCGGAAAGACCTCACCGCACAGGGCCTCGACCATCGTGCCCATGACCGCGCTCTCGGCGATCTTGTTCTTGCGCACGTAGTGGAAGACCTCGTTGGCGTTGCCGGTGTCGCCCTCGCGGACGTCGGGCTTCTCGAGGAGGTCGGTGCTGCTCACGCGGTGCTCCCTCGGGTCGGGGACGGGTCCGGGAGGCGCTCCCTGAGCGTGGCTCCCCTGCCCCCATGATGGCAGGGTGCAGCTGTCCTCATCCGGCGCGCCCGCCGCGCCGGCGTCCCCCGCGCCCGTGCTCTCCCCCGAGGTCGCCGAGGCGCTGGCCGCCGGCCGGCCGGTCGTGGCGCTGGAGAGCACGCTGCTCGCCCACGGCCTGCCCCGGCCGGACAACCGGGCCGCGGCCGACGAGGTGGAGGCGGCCGTGCGGGCCGGCGGGGCGGTCCCGGCCACCATCGCCGTCCTGGACGGCGCGCCGCACGTCGGCCTGACCGCCGACCAGCTCGACCGGGTCTGCTCCGACCCCGACCTGGCCAAGCTCGCCGTCCGGGACCTGCCCGTGGCCCTGGCGCTGGGCCGCAGCGGGGCGACGACGGTCTCGAGCACCGCGCTGCTGGCCGCCGCCGCGGGCATCGGCGTCTTCGCCACCGGCGGCCTCG
>DATIMX010000170.1:0-5669 GCA_035474935.1 Geodermatophilus sp.
CAACCCGGCCCACCTGCGGTGGGTCACCGATGAGACGAGGGAGCCGGAGAGCTGAACCACCCGAACACCGCAGGGACGGGCGACCGGGCGCGACCGGGGTCCGACCTGCCGCTCGACGTCCGCCGCAGGGGAGGTCCGGCCACCTCCGCCGTCGTCGTGGAGGCAGTCCTCGACGCCCTCCCGTCGCCGACCCTGCTCATCGACGCCGACGGCACGGTGCTGCTGGCGAACACCGCCTGGGAGAAGGCCGCCCAGGTCGTCGGCGACGACCGGCTGCGCATCGGGGTGGACGGCGACTACTTCGCCATGGCCCGCCGGCTCAACGGGAACGACAGCACCGCCACGCTCATCGACGAGCTGCGCGCGCTCTCCCGCGGCGAGCGCCCCTCGGTGCAGGCCGACTACGCCCTCGAGCTGCGCGGCGGCACGCACTGGGTCCATCTGCAGGCCTCGCGGGTCGACCAGGCCGGGCAGGTCGTGGTCACCCACACCGACATCACCAACCGGGTCGCCGCCGAGCGGGCCTCGCACTGGCGGGCCCGCCACGACACCCTCACCGAGCTGCCCAACCGCGCCCACCTGCACGAGCTCATCGACGCCGAGCTGCAGCAGCACGACCGGGGCCCGGTCTCGGTCCTCTTCCTCGACGTCGACGGCTTCAAGGACGTCAACGACTCCCTCGGCCACGACGCCGGCGACGACCTGCTGCGCCAGATCGCACAGCGGCTCACCGGCGTGACCCGCGTCGGCGACACCGTCGGCCGGCTGGGCGGCGACGAGTTCGTCGTCCTGTGCCGCGACTGCGACACCACCGGCGCGGAGGCGCTGGCCGACCGCTGCCGCGCCAGCATCGACCGCCCGTTCGACCTCGGCGGCCGGTTGGTGCGGCTGGGCGTCAGCATCGGCATCGCCACGGCACCGGCCTCCCCGCGGACGCGGGTGCGCTCCACGGACCTGGTCCGCGACGCCGACCTGGCGATGTACGCGGCGAAGGAGGCCGGCCGCAACCGGGTCCGGCTGTACACCGCCGACCTGCGCGCCGCCGCCCAGCACAAGGCCACCGTCGCCGCCGAGCTGCGCGACGCGGTGGACGACGGCCAGCTGGTGCTGCACTACCAGCCGGTGCTGCACCTGGCCTCGGGCCGGTGCACCGGCGTCGAGGCGCTGATCCGCTGGCAGCACCCGCGCCGGGGCCTGCTCGCGCCGGCCGACTTCCTGCCGACGGCGCTCCAGCACGACCTGATGACGCCGATCGCCCGCTGGGTGCTGGGCACCGCGACCCGGCAGACCGCGACGTGGGCGGCGGCCGGGCTGCACCTGGTCACCTCGGTGAACATCAGCGCCAGCCACGTCGCCACGGGCACGCTGGTCGCCGACGTCCACGAGGCGCTGGAGGCCTCCGGGCTGCCGCCCGAGCAGCTCGTCGTCGAGCTGGCCGAGCGCTCGGTCGCCGAGGACGTCGAGCGCGCCGCCGCGCAGTTCGCCGAGCTGCGCCGCTCCGGCGTCGAGGTCTCGATCGACGACTTCGGCAGCGGCTTCTCCTCGCTGGGCCAGCTGGTCGCCATGCCGACCGGGCTGCTCAAGATCGACCGCAGCCTCGTCGCCTACCCGGAGGGACGGCGCAGCCAGGCGGCCGCGGCGATCGCCGCCGTCGTCGCGCTGGCCCGGGCCTGTGGTGTCCGCACCCAGGCCGAGGGCGTGGAGACCGCCGAGCAGCTGGCGCTGACCACCGAGCTCGGCTGCACCTTCGCGCAGGGCTTCCACCTGGGCCGGCCGATGCCGGCCCAGGAGCTGACCGGCTGGCTCGCCGAGCACGCCACCCAGCCGGCCACCGCCCTCTTCTGAGGACGGCGGCCTCCCTGCACGGCCCGCCGCGAGCGTGCGAGCGGTGGGGGGCAGGGAGGTCCTTTCTCAGCCGGGTTCGCCGCGCATCTTGCGACGGGCCACCACGACGAGGTCGACGGCGGCGGCCGCCGCCAGGACGAACAGCACCACCGCCGGCCAGACCGGCAGGTCGTCGCCGGAGAGCCAGAGCAGACCGGCGCCCAGGCAGAGGACGAGGCCGAAGGCCGCCAGCACCAGCCGCAGGGTCAGCGCCGACAGCGCCGGCGGTGCGCCGCCGATGCCGGCCGTCGGGTCGTGGTGGTCGGGCAGCCCCTTCGAGTAGTCGACGGGACCCCTGCCGGGGTCCTCGCGGGAGCGCGGACGGTGCGGTTCACTCATGCCCTCAGTGTCTTCCTCCGCGCCAGTGCCTACGCCCGTCCGGAGCGCACTACCCTGGGTCGATGTGGCCGCTGACTTCTCTGTCGTCCTGGACGAACTCGACACGACCCTGAGGTCCATCGAGGCCGTCCTCGACGTCGACCGGCTGCGCCGGGAGGTGGCCGAGCTCGAGCAGCAGGCCTCCGCCCCCGACCTCTGGAACGACGTCGAGGCCGCGCAGGCGCTGACCTCCAAGCTCTCCTACCTGCAGGGCGACCTGCGCCGGGTCGAGGAGCTGCGCAGCCGGCTGGACGACGTCGGCCTGCTGCACGAGCTCGCGCAGGAGGAGGACGACGCGGGGACCCTGGCCGAGACCGAGCGGGAGCTGGCGAGCCTGCGGCAGGCGATCGACGAGCTCGAGGTGCGGACCCTGCTGTCGGGCGAGTACGACTCCCGCGAGGCGCTGGTGACCATCCGCTCCGAGGCCGGTGGCGTCGACGCCGCCGACTTCGCCGAGATGCTCATGCGGATGTACCTGCGCTGGGCCGAGCGGCACAAGTACCCCGTCGAGCTCTACGACGTCAGCTACGCGGAGGAGGCCGGCATCAAGTCGGCGACCTTCGCGGTCAAGCAGCCCTACGCCTACGGCACGCTCTCGGTCGAGCAGGGCACCCACCGGCTGGTGCGCATCTCGCCGTTCGACAACCAGGGCCGCCGGCAGACGTCGTTCGCCGGCGTCGAGGTGCTGCCCGTCGTCGAGCAGACCGACCACGTCGACATCCCCGAGAACGAGATCCGCATCGACGTCTTCCGGTCCAGCGGCCCCGGCGGGCAGAGCGTGAACACCACCGACTCCGCCGTCCGGATCACCCACCTGCCGACCGGCATCGTCGTCTCCTGCCAGAACGAGAAGTCCCAGATCCAGAACCGGGCGGCGGCCATGCGCGTCCTCCAGGCGCGGCTGCTGGCCAAGCGGCAGGAGGAGCAGCGGGCCGAGATGGACGCGCTGCGCGGGGAGGGCAGCAGCTGGGGCAACCAGATGCGCTCCTACGTCCTGCACCCGTACCAGATGGTCAAGGACCTGCGCACCGAGGTGGAGACCGGCAACCCCTCCGCCGTCCTCGACGGGGACATCGACCCGTTCATCGAGGCCGGCATCCGGTGGCGCCGTCAGCAGGAGGCCGTGCCGTCCAGCTGACGAAGGGACCCCCTGCCTCCCGCCAAGGAAGGACCCCGTCCTCCCCACCCCTCGTGAAAGGACCCCCTGCTCCCCGCCACCCGCAGGCTCGCAGCGGGCCCCTGCAGGGGCCAGCGGTGCCCTGCACGGGGCCGGCGGCGGGACCCTGCAGGCGGCCGGGAGGACCGGGGGGGGGGCTGACGACTTCAGGCGTCCCGTTCGTCACACCCGTCGCACGGCCGGACGCCGGATGCGCCACGCTGGGTGACGGGCGTCCCGGGCCCCGTGCGGAGCTGCTCACGCTCCGTCGGGACGGGACGGCGGCCGACCGCGCGTGACACTCCAGTCTCCCCGGTCGGAGAGGTACCGTGGCCCCTCGTGATCGAACTGCAACACGTCACCAAGCTCTACCCGGCCAGCTCGCGGCCGGCTCTCGAGGACGTGTCGACGGAGATCGACAAGGGCGAGTTCGTCTTCCTCATCGGCTCCTCGGGCTCGGGCAAGTCGACCTTCCTGCGGCTGCTGCTCAAGGAGGACGACCCCACCAGGGGCAACGTCATCGTCAACGGCAAGACGCTCAACACGATGAGCAAGTGGCAGGTGCCCAAGCTCCGCCGCACCATCGGCTGCGTCTTCCAGGACTTCCGCCTGCTGCGCAACCGCACCGTGGCGCAGAACGTGGCCTTCGCGCTGGAGGTCATCAACAAGCCCCAGCGGACCATCAAGCGCGTCGTCCCCGAGGTGCTGGAGATGGTCGGCCTCGAGGGCAAGGCCAACCGGCTGCCCAGCGAGCTCTCCGGTGGCGAGCAGCAGCGCGTCGCCATCGCCCGCGCGTTCGTCAACCGGCCGCTGGTGCTGCTGGCCGACGAGCCCACCGGCAACCTCGACCCGGAGACCAGCGAGGGCATCATGCTGCTGCTGGAGCGCATCAACCGGACCGGGACGACGGTCGTCATGGCGACGCACGACTACCACATCGTCGACTCGATGCGCCGTCGCGTGATCGAGCTCAACGGGGGAGTCCTCACCCGCGACCAGTCGCGCGGTGTCTACGGCGTCGGCCGCTGACCGGGCTGCCCGCTCCTCCACCTGCCTGACCTCACGACAGGGAATCCATGCGCGTCAACTTCGTGCTCTCCGAGGTGGCCACCGGGCTGCGTCGCAACCTGACCATGACGGTCGCGATGATCCTGACCACGGCCATCTCGCTCGGCCTCATGGGCACCGGCCTGCTGATCGCCGGGATGATCTCCGACATGAAGGAGATCTACTACGACAAGGTGCAGGTCTCCATCTTCCTGGCCGACGACGTCACCGACGAGCAGCGGGCGGCCATCGACCAGCAGCTGTCGGACTCGCCGGAGGTGGCCAACCACCTCTACGAGTCCAAGGAGGAGGCCTACGCCCGCTTCCAGCAGCAGTTCAGCCAGCAGCCGGAGCTCGTGCAGAACACCCCGCCGGACGCGCTGCCCGAGAGCTTCCGCGTCGAGCTGGTCAACCCCGAGCGCTACTCGGTCATCGCCGCGGAGTTCCCGAACGGGCAGAACGGCGTCGACCAGGTGCGCGACGAGGGTGACTTCCTCGACCGGCTGTTCAGCCTGCTCAACGGCGCCCGCAACGCGACGATCGCCGTCGCCGTCGTCCAGGCGCTCGCGGCGTTGCTGCTGATCTCCAACACGATCCAGCTGGCCGCGTTCAACCGGCGCAACGAGACCAGCATCATGCGGCTGGTCGGCGCCTCCCGCTGGTACACCCAGCTGCCGTTCATCCTCGAGGCCGCGCTGGCCGGGCTGATCGGTGCGCTGCTGGCCATCGGCGGGCTGGTCGTCACCAAGATCCTGTTCGTCGACAAGACCCTCGCCGGGCCGATCCGGGCCGGGATCATCCCGCCGGTCGACTGGGGCCAGATCGCCTTCATCAGCCCGGTGATCGCCGCCGCCGGCGTGGGCCTGGCCGCCGTCGCCGCCTACGTGACGCTGCGGCTGTACGTGCGCATCTGAGGAAGGACCCCGCCGCACCTCCCGTCGAGATCGCGCGATCTCGCACGTCCCGGGCCTGCCGGCGTGCGAGATCGCGCGATCTCGACGGTTGAGGGCGCCCAGTAACCTGGGGTCATGCCGCGTGAAGAGGGGCGCAAGCTCATCGCCCAGAACAAGAAGGCGCGGCACGACTACTCGATCCTCGACACCTACGAGGTGGGCCTGGTGCTCACCGGCACCGAGGTGAAGAGCCTGCGTGCCGGCCGTGCCTCGCTCGTCGACGGCTTCGCCACGGTGGACGGCGGCGAGGT
>DATIMX010000171.1:0-8278 GCA_035474935.1 Geodermatophilus sp.
GCGGCGACGCGCTCCTTCATCTCCCCGGCGGCCTTGTTGGTGAAGGTGATCGCCAGGATCTCGCCCGGCTGCACGCCGCGGGCGCCGAGCAGGTAGGCGATCCGGTGGGCGAGCACCCGGGTCTTGCCCGAGCCGGCGCCGGCGACGATGAGCAGCGGGCTGCCCTCGTGGACGACGGCCTGCCGCTGCGGCCCGTTGAGGCCGGCGAGCATGCGGTCCAGCTCCCGCCCCACCGAGCCGGACGCGGAACGCTGGAGGGACGCGGTGCCGGGGAGGGCCTGCTGGACGCTGCTCATGACCACACCACTGTAGTTCGGTCGGGCGACACGTCCCGCCGTCGCGGACCGCCGTCCCCAGAGGTCGCGCTGGCTCCCGCCGTCGGCGCTGTGGCACACTCACGGCGTGCTGCTCGCCACCGTCAGCTTTTACTACGGCCACCGGGATCCGGTGTCCGTCACCGCTGGCTGAGCAACCGCCGCAACAGACGCCCCGGGCCCGAGGAGCCCGGGGCGTTTCTCGTCCTCGGGGTCCGACGGCCACCGCCCCCGCTCCGGAGGACCCCGATGACCGCCACGCTCCCCACCACCCCCGCCGCCGACGAGCGCATCGCCGAGCTGCGCGGGCAGATCGACGAGTGCGACGCCGAGATCATCGCGCTGGTGCAGCGCCGGCTGGCCGTGTCGCAGGAGATCGGCGAGCTGCGCCGCGCCGCCGGCGGCACCCGGCTCTCGCTGGCCCGCGAGCAGGAGGTGCTCGCCCGCTTCCAGGCCGCGCTCGGCCGGGACGGCGCCGCGCTCGGCATGATGCTGCTGCGCCAGGGCCGCGGCCGCCTCTGAAAGAGGACCACCCTTCCCCCCACGCCTCGCCCGCTCGGCGCGAGCCCCTGAAGGGTGGCCGTTCCATCACCTCACCCGTGGCGCTGGTCGGGCGGCGGGCAGTCGCTGTGGCGGTGGACCAGCCACCAGTCGTCCTCGATCCGCTTGAAGACGTGGGTCACCCGCATGGTCATCGGCCGGGCCTCGCCGCCGTCGACGCGCACCGTGCCGTGCTCGAGACCGACCGTGTAGGCGAGGTCGCCGCTGACCTCGACCACCTCGTAACGCGGCACGAATCCACCGTCGCTGAACCGGCTGCCGACCCACTCGAAGGTCCGGGTGACGGCGTGGTGTCCCCTCTCGATCGGGCCCCAGGCGCCGAACAACGTCACGTCCGCGGAGTCGGCCCAGCAGGCCGCGTACGGGCCCGGGTTGCCGGCTCCCATCGCCGCCAGCCCGTCGGCGACGCGCTCGAGGGCCCGGGACAGTGCAGCATCCATGCGCCTCTCCCCCCTCGGGTGTGCCGTCAGCGTGCCCCCGCCCCGTGACCGGCGGAACCCGCGGCGGCGTGTCACGTCCGGCGCCGCCGTCCCGTCTCCATGAGCACCAGCCCACGGAGAGGACGACGACCAATGGCCCGCATCCCGCTCGACCCGCCCCGCACCCGCCTGTACCGCCTCGCCGAGTGGTACGCGCGCCGGACCTACGGCGTGGTGCCCGACCCGCTCGCCGCCATGGGACACCACCCGCGGGTCCTGGTGACCGACGTCCGCTTCGAGACCTCGCTGGCCCGCTGGGACCGGCTCGACCGCACGCTGAAGGCCCTCGCCGTCATGGCCTCGGCCGTCGCGATCGGCTGCTCCTGGTGCGTCGACTTCGGGTACTGGGTCAGCACCGACGAGGGCGTGGACCCGGCCAAGCTGCGCGCCGTCCCGCGGTGGCGGGACAGCGACATCTTCACCGACCTGGAGCGGCGGGTGATGGCCTATGCCGAGGCCGTGACGGCGACCCCACCCGCCGTGACCGACGAGATGGTGGCCGAGCTGCGGCGCGATCTGGACGACGCCCAGCTGGTCGAGCTCACCATGATGGTGGCCGTGGAGAACGTCCGGTCGCGGTTCAACAGCGCGCTCGGGCTGACCAGCCAGGGCTTCCGGGACCGCTGCGAGCTCCCGGCCACGGCATGACCGGCGCGGACGCCGGCGCCGACCCGCTGGCGGCCTTCGAGCAGCACCGGCGGCTGCTGTTCACGGTCGCCTACCAGATGCTCGGGAGCGTCGCCGACGCCGAGGACGTCGTCCAGGACACCTGGCTGCGGTGGTCGGCGACCGACCGGGCCGACGTCGCCGATCCGCGGGCGTACCTGGTGCGGATCGCGTCCCGGCTGGCCCTGGACCGGCTGGGCTCGGCGCGCAGCCGCCGGGAGAGCTACGTCGGGCCGTGGCTGCCCGAGCCGCTGCTGACCGGGGGCACGCAGGTCGCGGGTGCCGCCCCGCCACCGGACCCGGACGACGCTGCCGCGCTCGGGGACCAGGTCTCGCTCGCCCTGCTGGTGGTCCTCGAGACGCTGTCCCCGGCCGAGCGGGCCGTCTTCGTCCTCCGGGAGGTGTTCGGTCTGCCGGCCGCGGAGGTGGCCGCGATCCTGGGCCGCAGCGAGGCCGCCGTCCGGCAGACGGCGCACCGTGCTCGGGAGCACGTGCGGGCCCGGCAGCCGCGCTTCGACACCGACCGGTCCACGCAGCGGCTGGCCACCGAGCGCTTCCTCGCGGCCTGCGCCGGTGGCGACGTCGAGGCGCTCCTGGCCGCACTGGCGCCCGACGTCGTCCTGGTGTCCGACGGCGGGGGCCGGGCGAAGGCGGCGCTGCGGCCGATCGTGGGCGCCGGCAAGGTGGCCCGCTTCCTCCTGGCGACCACCGCCCAGGGTCTCGAGATCCCCGGCCTGCACGTCGAGATCGCCGAGATCAACGGTGCCCCCGGCGTCGTCGCGTGGGTCGGGGGTGAGCCGTACATGACCATCTCCCTGGTCCTGGTCGACGGGCTCGTCGAGCAGGTGCTGGTCGTGCGCAACCCCGAGAAGCTCACCGGGCTCCCGGCGGTGGGGACGGGGTCGACCTAGGCTTGCTCGGGTGACCTCCCCGCAGCCCCGCAGGCCGGCCGCGTACGTGGAGCGCGCGCTGTGCGTGCTCGCCCACCCCGACGACGTCGACTTCGGCAGCGCCGGCACGGTGGCGACCTGGACGGCGGACGGCACCGAGGTCACCTACCTGATCGTGACCGACGGGGACGCCGGCGGTTTCGACGACACCCCCCGCCATCAGATGGGGCCGCTGCGGCGGGCCGAGCAGGAGGCCGCGGCCAAGGCGGTCGGCGTCAGCGACGTGCGCTTCCTCGGCCACCCCGACGGCCGGCTGGAGCTGACCCTCGACCTGCGCCGCGACATCAGCCGGGTGATCCGCCAGGTCCGCCCGCAGCGGGTGCTGACCAGCTCGCCGGAGCGGATGTGGGACCGGATCGGGGCCAGCCACCCCGACCACATGACCGTGGGCGAGTCCACGCTGCGCGCTGTCTACCCCGACGCCCGCAACCCCTTCGCCTTCCCCGAGCTGCTCGCCGACGAGGGGCTGGAGGCCTGGACGGTGTCCGAGGTGTGGCTGACCGCCAGCCCGCGCGCCGACCACGTCGTCGACGTGACCGACGTCGTCGAGCTGAAGTTCGCCGCGCTCAAGAGCCACGTGAGCCAGGTCGGCCACCTCGACGACCTGGAGGCCTTCGTCACCGACTGGATGCGCCAGAACGGCCGCCGTCTCGGCCTGCCCGCGGGCCGGCTCGGCGAGACCTTCCAGGTCGTGCACACGGCGTGATCCGTCGGCCTACCGGCCGACACCGCGGCCAGGTGCCGTACCCCTGCGCCGTGGAGCCGCTGCGTCCCGCCTGCGCGGAGCCCTCCGGGCCCCACTCGGCGCGACAGGGCCCGTCACAGCAACCGGTTGGTCGCCGCCCAGCGGGTGAGCTCGTTGCGGTTGGACAGCTGGAGCTTGCGCAGCACGTTCGACGCGTGGGACTCCACCGTCTTCACCGAGATGAACAGCCGCGAGCCGATCTCCCGGTAGGTGTAGCCGCGCGCCAGCAGCTGCATGACCTCCCGCTCCCGGGCACTGAGCAGGTCCAGGCCGGGGTCGGTGGCCGGGTCCTCGCGCTGCGGGGCGGACGGCGTCGTCGCGGCGAAGGCGTCGAGCACGAACCCGGCCAGCCGCGGGCTGAACACCACGTCCCCGTCGGCGACGCGGGCGACGGCGTCGCGCAGGTCCGGACCCGAGATGGTCTTGGTGACGTACCCGCGGGCGCCGGCGCGGATGACGGCGATGACGTCCTCGGCCGCGTCGGACACCGACAGCGCCAGCCAGCGCACCGACGGCAGCTCGGCCCGCAGCGTCTCGAGCACCGCCCGCCCACCGCCGCCGGGCAGGTGCACGTCGAGGAGGACGACGTCGGGCACCGTCGCCCGGATGCCCTCCACGGCGCCCTGGACGTCCGCGGCCTCACCGACCACGTCGACCGCGCCGCCGAGCTCCGCGCGCACCCCCGAGCGCACCATCGCGTGGTCGTCGACGAGGAACACGCGGGTGCTCACGCGGCGGCCTCCTGACGGGGCAGGCACAGCTCCACCTCGGTGCCCTCGCCCGGTGTCGAGCGCACCGTCGCGGTCCCGCCCAGGCGGGTCAGCCGGCCGGTGACCGAGTCGCGCAGCCCGCGCCGGTCACCGGGCACGGCGGCCGGGTCGAACCCGGCACCGCGGTCGCGGACGAACACGGCGACCCGCTGCGGCGACACCTCGGTGTAGAGGTCCGCGACGGCCGCTCCGGAGTGCTTGGCGGCGTTGACCAGCGCCTCGCGGGTGGCCGCGCCGAGGGCGGTCAGGGCGTCGTCCAGGGGGGCGTCGCCGACGACGACCGACTCGACGGTCAGCGCGTGGTCGGCCTCCACGTCGGCCACCACGCCGGACACCAGCGCCGCCCACGTGCCCCCGCCGGCGACGCTGGCCGGTTCGTACAGCCACGTGCGCAGCTCACGCTCCTGGCTGCGGGCCAGCCGGGAGACGGCGGTCGGGTCCTCGGCGTGCCGCTGGATGAGGGCGAGGGTCTGCAGAACCGAGTCGTGCAGGTGGGCGGCGACGGCGGCCCGCTCCTCGGAGCGGATCCGGGCGGTGCGCTCAGCCTCGCGGGAGGCCAGCAGCCGGCGCCACAGCGGCGCGGTGGCCAGCGCCACGCCGACCAGGATCACCAGGGTCGCGGCGAAGCCGTTGCGGGCGTTCGCCAGCTGGCCGGTGGTCGCCAGCAGCAGCACCACGCCGACCGCGCCGAGGGCAACCCCGCCGGCGAGCACCCACCGCACGCGGGGGCGGGCCAGCGTGCGGTCGGTGTCCAGCTGACGCCAGATCACGGTCAGCCCGACGGCGACCAGCAGCAGTGGCACCACCAGGTTGCTGCCGCCCCACGCCCCAAGGCTGCTGGTGACGACCAGGGCGCTCAGGCCCAGCAGGCCCAGGCCCACCGCCTGCCGGCGGCTGGGCGGCTCCGTCGCCTCGGGCGCCACCGGGTCGGCGTCGACGTCGGCGACCGGCATGAAGAACCACAGCAGCAGGTAGGGCACGACGCCGATGCCGGTGGCGGCGAGGACGACGAAGACCACCCGGACGACCAGCGTGTCGGCACCCAGGTGCAGCGCCGTCCCCGCGGCCACGCCGGCCACCAGGCGCCCCGAGCGCGGGCGCACCAGCGGCGGCCGCACGGGCACGGGAAGGGTCGTGGTCACGGTGCCGATCGTCGCACCGGGACGGCGCTCCGCGGCACCGGGGAGCACCCTGGGTCGTGGACCCGGGTCGGATGGGGGGCCTCCCTGATGGACCGCGCGGTCCCGCGGCGCCAGGCTCGGTGCCATGACCTCCACACCTCCTCCCGCTCCCCCATCGCCGGACCCGCCGGCGATGGCCCACCAGCCGCCGGCCGGTCCGCCGGACCGCCCGCCGCTGCGGCGTAGCCGCACCGATAAGGTCATCGGCGGTGTCTCCGGCGGCCTGGCCGAGTACAGCGGCATCGACGCGCTGCTGTGGCGGGTCGGCTTCGTCGCCCTGGCGCTGGCCGGCCCCGGCGTCCCGGTCTACCTGCTGCTGTGGATCTTCATGCCGGCCGAGCACACCGCAGGTGACCCGCGCGCGTCCCGCCCGGCGGGGCCGCGCTCGCCGGTTCCGCGCGTGACCCTGGCCGGGTTGCTCATCGTCGTCGGCCTGCTGGCGGCGCTCACCCGGTTCACCGGCTGGGACGTCGGCCCCGTCGGCTTCTTCGGCTCCGCGCTGCTGGTCGTCGGCCTCGGTCTGGTCGCCGCCGCCTTCACCGATGGACGGCGGGCCAAGGGTGGGCTGATCGCGCTCGGCACGGTCCTGTCCCTCGCCCTGCTCGTGTCCGCGGCTGAGCCGTGGGAGGACGTCGAGGGTGACGTGGGCGACCGCACCTACCACCCGAGGACCGCCGCCGACGTCCAGCCGGTCTACTCGCTGGACCTCGGGGACACGACGCTGGACCTCTCCGACCTGTCCGGCCTGGACCAGCCCGTCACCACCCAGGTGAACGGAGGCTTGGGCGACGTCAACGTGCTGGTCCCCCGCTCGGCCGACGTCCGGGTCGACGTCCACAGCGGTCTGGGCGAGGTCGAGGTCCTCGACCTCGACTCCGACGGGGGGCTCTCCCTCGGATCCGGCGCCACCTGGTCCGGGGACGGCAAGCCCGACATCGTGCTGACGATCAACGCCGGCCTCGGCGACGTGGAGGTGGACCGTGCCTGACTACAGCGAGTTCCCGACGACCCCGACCGCCTGGCAGGAGCACGCCTGGGGCGAGATCACCCCGCTGCAGACGGAGGACCCGCTGCCACCGCAGCGCCGCGGTGTCGACCTCACCGCTCTCCTCCCGGGGCTGCTGTTCGTCGTCCTGGCGCTCACCGTGATGGTCGGCGCAGTCCTGCCCGTCGACCTCTTCGGCGGCGGCCTGGGGTGGTTGCTGCTGGTCGGCGGCGGCGTCGCCCTCCTGGTGAGCGAGCTGCGCAAGGCGCGCCGCAGGCGCTGACGCACCACACCAGAGGGCCCGGGGAGCGCACCGCTCCCCGGGCCCTCCGCCGTGTCGGACGAGGGTGCGGGTGAGCCGCGGCACCGACACACGACGGCTGTCGCCTCGGCGGTGGACGGCCTCGCAGGCGCGCGGGATCGGTCGCAGGGCTCAGCGGACCGCCGTCAGCAGGTCTCGCCCCGGAACCTCAGGCGGTGAGTGCGCCTGCACTCACCGCCTGAGGTTCCCCGGGCACAGTGGTCGGGCGGGGCGGTTGTGGGTGGGGGCTCGAGCGGCGCCGGCTCAGAGCGCGCAGTAGTAGCGCACCAGCGGCAGGCCGGTGAACCCGTGGCGCTCGTAGAGGGCACGGGCCGGCGCGTGGCCGTCGTCCCCGCCGGTGCCGATGACGGCGAGCGGTACACCGCGTGCCCGCATCTCGCCCACCGCCCGCTCCAGCAGCCGGCCCGCGATCCCCGCCCGCTGGTGCGCCGGGGCGACGGCGATCATCTCCAGCTCCCCGACCGGGGTGGCGCCCTCCTCGGTCCACCGGACGGCGACGAACCCGACCGGGGCGCCGTCGACGTCGGCGACCCAGGCGTCGAGCGACCGGCACACCTCGGCCACCGCCGCGGCCTGCGCCGTCCGCCAGTCGGGGTAGACCAGGCGGTAGGCCCGAGGCCCCATGACCTGTTGGAAGCTCGCGAACACCGGCGCCCACGCGTCGAGGGAGAACGCGACGACGGCGTCGACGTCGCACTCGGTCAGGGGGCGGATGACGACGTCCACGCCGCGGATGAGACCACGGTGGTCAGCCGGCAGTCGCGCGCTTTCCGCTCATTCCCACTCGATCGTGCCGGGCGGCTTGCTGGTCACGTCCAGCACCACGCGGTTGACCTCTGCCACCTCGTTGGTGATCCGGGTGGAGATGCGGGCCAGGACGTCGTAGGGCAGCCGGGTCCAGTCCGCGGTCATCGCGTCCTCGCTGGACACCGGGCGCAGCACGACCGGGTGGCCGTAGGTGCGCCCGTCGCCCTGGACGCCGACCGAGCGGACGTCGGCCAGCAGCACCACCGGGCACTGCCAGATCTCGCGGTCCAGGCCGGCGGCGCTCAGCTCGGCACGGGCGATCGCGTCGGCCCTCCGCAGGACGTCGAGCCGCTCCTGGGTGACCTCGCCGATGATCCGGATGCCCAGCCCCGGGCCCGGGAACGGCTGCCGCCACACCAGCGACTCGGGCAGCCCCAGCTGCAGGCCGACCTCGCGCACCTCGTCCTTGAACAGGGTCCGCAGCGGCTCGACGAGGGTGAAGGTGAGGTCCTCGGGCAACCCGCCGACGTTGTGGTGGCTCTTGATGTTCGCCGTCCC
>DATIMX010000172.1:0-5097 GCA_035474935.1 Geodermatophilus sp.
GCGCTTCCCGCCCGGATGGGGACGCCGTTCCGCTGGCTGGTCGGGTCGTCCTGGGTGGGCAACCTCGGCGACGGCATCGCGCTCGCCGCCGGACCGCTGCTGGTCGCCGGCCAGACCCAGGACCCGTTCCTCGTCGCCCTGGGCGCCCTGGTGCAACGGCTGCCGTGGCTGCTCTTCGGCCTGCAGGCGGGTGTCCTCGCCGACCGCGTCGACCGCCGGCGGCTGGTCATCGGCGTGGACCTGGCCCGCGGCGGCGTCCTCGTCGTCCTCGCGACCGCCCTGCTCGCCGGGGACGTCGCCATCGTCGCGGTCCTGGCCGCCCTCTTCGTCCTCGGCGTCGCCGAGGTCTTCGCCGACACCACCCGCGGCACGCTGCTGCCGATGGTCGTCGGACGCGCCGACCTCGGCGTCGGCAACGCCCGGCTGATGACCGGCACGCTCGTCATGAACGAGATGGTCGGTCCCGCCGTGGGTGCCGCCCTCTTCGTCGCCGGGACGGCCTGGCCGTTCGTCACCGAGGCCGTCCTCCTGGCCCTGAGCGCGCTGCTGCTCTCGCGCATGCGGCTGCCGGTGCGCGAACGGCCGGCCGAGCGCTCGCACGTCCGGCAGGACGTCGTCGAGGGCCTGAGCTGGACCTGGGGCAACGCCGCCGTCCGCACGCTGACCCTCACCATCGTCAGCTTCAACGTCACCTACGGCGCGGCCTGGTCGGTGCTGGTGCTCTACGCCGACCAGCGCCTCGGGCTCGGCCCGGTCGGGTTCGGGCTGCTCAGCACAGCCACCGCCGTCGGCGGCTTCGTCGGGACGGCGTCCTACGACTGGCTCGAGCGGCACGCCAGCCTGGCCACCCTCATGCGCGTCGGCCTGGTCCTCGAGACCCTCACCCACCTGTCCCTGGCCCTCACCACCACCGCCTGGGTGGGCATGGCCGTCATGGTGGTCTTCGGTGCGCACGCCTTCGTCTGGAGCACGACGTCCCGCACGGTGCGGATGCGCGCCGCCCCACTCGGCCTGCAGGGCCGCGTCGGCAGCGTCTACTCCATGGGTCTCTTCGGCGGCATCCTGCTCGGCCAGCTGGTCGGCGGCCTGCTCGCCCGGGCCTGGGGCGTCACCGCGCCGTTCTGGTTCGGCTTCGCCGGCTCGGCGGTCGTCCTCGCCCTCATCTGGCGGCAGCTCGCCCACATCGCCCAGGTCGGGGACGAGGCGGAGGAGGTCGCCGAGCGGGTGTGATCCTGGTCGTACCGTTCGGCCATGGGCGTCACGCACGAGGTCACCAACCAGGTCCCGCCACTGGCCGGGCACGACCCCATCGCCGGCGACACCGCCCTGGCCGAGGCCTGCGTCCGGCACGCCGACGTCGCCACCCTCGACTCGCTGAAGGCGCTCGGCGCGCTGGCCGGCAGCGAGCAGGCGCAGGAGTGGGGCCGGCTGGCGAACGAGAACCCGCCGCGCCTGAGGACGCACGACCGGTACGGCCACCGGGTCGACGAGGTCGAGTTCCACCCCGCCTGGCACGACCTCATGCGCACCGCCTTCGAGCACGGCCTGGCCGGCGCGCCGTGGCACCAGGATCCGGCCCACCCCGAACCCCACGCGCACGTGCGCCGCGCCGTCGGCTACCTCGGCTGGACGCAGGTCGAGATGGGCCACGGCTGCCCGGTGACCATGACCTACGCCGCCGTCCCGGCGCTGCGCGCCGCCCCCGAGCTGGCCGCCCGCTACGAGCCGGGTCTGACCGCGAGCGCCTACGAGTTCGGCCTCGCCGAGCCGACCGGCAAGCGCGGCCTGGTCGCCGGCATGGGCATGACCGAGAAGCAGGGCGGCTCCGACGTCCGCGCCAACACCACCCGGGCCGTCCCGAACAGTGACGGCACGTACGCGCTGACCGGGCACAAGTGGTTCACCAGCGCTCCGATGAGCGACCTGTTCCTCGTCCTCGCCCAGCTGCCCGAGGGCGTCTCCTGCTTCCTCGTCCCGCGGGTGCTGCCCGACGGCACCCGCAACGTGTTCCGGCTGCAGCGGCTCAAGGACAAGCTCGGCGACCGCGCCAACGCCTCGAGCGAGGTCGAGTTCGAGGGGACGACGGCCTGGCTGGTCGGCGAGCCCGGCCGCGGCGTCCCGACGATCATCGAGATGGTCAACACCACGCGGCTGGACTGCGTGCTCGGCTCGGCCGCCACCATGCGCGCCGCCCTGACCCAGGCGATCCACCACGCCCGGCACCGGCGGGCCTTCGGCGCGCTGCTGGCCGACCAGCCGCTGATGCAGAACGTCCTCGCCGACCTGGCCGTGGAGAGCGAGGCCGCCACCGCGCTCGCCGTCCGGCTGGCCGCCGCCGTCGACGCGGGCGAGTCCGACTTCCTCCGCCTCGCCGGGGCAGCCGCGAAGTTCTGGGTCTGCAAGCGCACCCCGACGGCCGTCGCCGAGGCGCTCGAGGTGCTCGGCGGCAACGGCTACGTCGAGGAGTCCGGCATGCCCCGGCTCTACCGCCAGGCGCCGCTGAACAGCATCTGGGAGGGGTCGGGCAACGTCATCGCCCTCGACGTCCTCCGTGCGATGGGCCGCTCCTCGGCGTCCCTCGCCGCCGTCCGCGCCGAGATCGACCTCGCCCGCGGTGCCGACGCCCGGCTCGACGCCGCGGTCGGCCGGCTGGCCGCCGAGCTCGCCGACCCCGAGCAGCTCGCCGTGCGCGCCCGCCGCATCGCCGGCCTGCTCGCCCTGTGCCTGCAGGCCTCGCTGCTCCTGCGGCACGCCCCTGCAGCGGTTGCCGACACCTTCTGCGCGACCCGGCTGGACGGCGACTGGGGCGCGGTCCTCGGCACCCTCCCCGGGGGCACGCCGGTTGCCGCGATCCTCGAGCGGGCCCGGGTCCCCTCTGCCTGAATTGCATCGGTGTGGTTACCCTCGGTCGTGCGTCGCGCGCCCAGCGCCGTCGAGGGGACGGTGGACGGGCTGCGGGCCCCGGGGGCGGGGACCTGACGCGTGTTCCGCAGGGGGAGAGAGAGCGGGCAGGGGTGCACGGACACGTTCCGAGTGGGCACGTCGCCCCAGCCGACCCCTTCTCCTCGGTCACCGACGCCGTCTACCGGATCGACCGCAGGTGGCGGTTCACCTACGTGAACGCCGCCGCCGAGCGGCTCCTCGGCCGCCGGGCCGACGAGCTGATCGGCCGCTACGCCTTCCACTGCTTCCCGGAGACGCTCGGCACGGTCATCGAGGACGTCTACCGGGCGGTGCTCGCCGACCGGCGGGACCGCGAGTTCCACTACTACAACCCGCCGCTGGATCGCTGGTTCGAGATCCGCGCCTTCGCCGACGCCGGGGGCCTCACCGCCTTCCTCCGCGACGTCGACGAGCAGCACCGCGTCGACCAGCAACGCGTGACCGAGCTGCGGGAGCTGGGCGCCGTCCTCGAGGCGCTGCCCCCGGCCACGGTCGTGCTGGCCGGCGACGGCCGGATCGAGATGGTCAACCGGGCCTGGACGGCGAACGGCGAGGTGCTCGAACGCGGTGGCGACCGGCCCACCCGGGTCGGCGAGCACTACCTGGAGGCGATGGCGCGCTACGTCGACGCCGAGCACCACGCCGAGATCGCCGCGGGGATGCGGAGCATCACCAGCACGCGGGACCCCGCCTCCACGTTCACCTGCGACTATCCGCATCAGGTCGGCGCCGAGACCGCGTGGTTCCGCCTGCAGGCCGCCCGCATGGACGCCTCCGACCGGGTCATCGTCACCCACACCGACATCACCGAACGGGTCCGCGACCAGCAGGCCCTGGCCTGGCGGGCCAACCACGACGACCTCACCGGCCTGCCCAACCGCGCCCGGCTGCTGCAGCTCATCGGCGAGGCGCTCCAGGACGGCACCGGCCGGGCGGCCCTGCTCTTCCTCGACATCGACGGGTTCAAGACCGTCAACGACTCCCTCGGCCACGAGGTCGGCGACGAGCTGCTGCGCCAGGTCGGCGGCCGGCTCGCCGAGCAGGTCCGCCCGGGGGACGCCGTGGGCCGGCTGGGCGCCGACCAGTTTCTCGTCCTCGCCCGCGACTGCGACACCGCCGAGGCCGCGGCCCTGGCCTTCCGGCTGCAGAACTCCTTCTCCCGCCCCTTCCACGCCGAGGGCATCTCGGTGCCGCTGTCGGCCAGCATCGGCGTCGCCGCCGCCACGCCCGGCGCCGACCGGGCCCACCAGCTGCTCAGCGACGCCGACACCGCCGCCTTCGCCGCGAAGGGCGCCGGCCGCGACCGCGTGCACGTCTTCTCACCGGGGCTGCGCGAGGCGGCGCGGTGGCGGCTGGAGGTGGCCAACCGGCTCCGGGACGGCGCCGTCGATGAGTTCGTCGTCCACTACCAGCCCGTTGTCCGCGTGGACACCGGCGAGATCGAGGGCGTGGAGGCGCTGCTGCGCTGGCAGCACCCCGAGCGGGGGCTGCTCACCCCCGACGCCTTCCTCTCCGTGGCCGAGGAGACCGGCCAGCTCATCCCGATCACCCGCTGGCTGCTCGGCGAGACCACCCGGCAGGCCGCGGCGTGGGCCGAGCACGGGCTGCCGCTGCGCATGTCGGTCAACATCAGCGCCCGGCACTTCTCCGCCGAGACGCTGGTCCACGACGTGCGGGTGGCGCTGCACGACTCCGGGCTGGCCCCGGAGAACCTGGTGCTGGAGCTGACCGAGACCAGCATCGCCGAGGACCCGACCCGCGCCGAGGACCAGCTCGCCGTCCTCCAGAGCTCAGGGGTGACGGTGGCGATCGACGACTTCGGGACCGGCTGGTCCTCGCTCGCGCAGTTGCTCGCGCTGCCGATCGGCACGCTGAAGATCGACCGGTCGCTGCTCACCGCGGCCGCCCGGCTCGCCGCCGACGGCACCGGCGCCGGCGCCGTGCTGTCCGCGATCGTCTCCCTCGCCCGCACCCTCGGGATCCGGTCGGTCGCCGAGGGCGTCGAGACCGCCGAGCACCTGCAGATGGTCCGCGACGCCGGCTGCGACCTCGCCCAGGGCTACCTCCTCGCCCAGCCGATGCCTGCCTCCGACGTCCTGCGGTGGGCGTCCCGGGTCCAGGCAGCGGGTGGTGACTCGTGCGCCTTCGCGCTGC
>DATIMX010000173.1:0-2319 GCA_035474935.1 Geodermatophilus sp.
ACCAGCCGGGGAAGGCGGCGAACACCGCGCCGACGGCGGTGATCAGCCAGACCTCGTTGCCGTCCCAGAGCGGGCCGATGGTGCGCAGCATCAGGTGCCGCTCGGCGGTGCGGCGGCCCAGCACCGGCAGCAGCGCGGCGACGCCGAAGTCGAAGCCCTCGAGCAGCAGGAAGCCGGTCCACAGCAGCGCGACGGCGGCGAACCACAGGGTCTGCAGGTCCACGGGATGCTCCTCAGGGGGCGGTGGGGCGGGACTCAGTAGGCGAACGACAGGACGTCGTCGTCGGTCTCGTCGCGGCGGGACTCCGGCGTCCCCTCCGTCGGGGTGCCGGGGGTGGGGGCGGGGTGGTCGGGGCTGTGTCCAGTCACGCCGCGGCGCACGAAGCGGGTGATCAGCCACAGCTCGACGACGGCCAGCGCGCCGTAGACGAGGGTCAGCAGCGACAGCGACGTCCACACCTCGGCGGCGGTGACGCCGGGCGAGACGGCCTGGGCGGTGAAGAAGTACGTCTGCTCGCCGACCGGGACGTCCGGGTTCGGGTAGACGACGAAGGGCTGGCGGCCCATCTCGGTGAAGATCCAGCCGGTCGCGTTGGCCACGAAGGGGGCGGCGACGGCGAGCAGCGAGCCGTAGACGCCGATCCGCGAGGTCGGCACCCGGCCCTTCCGCGTGGCCCACAGCGCGTAGGCGGCGACCCCGGCCGAGACCGCGCCCATGCCGATCATGAGCCGGAAGCTCCAGTAGGTGACGCCCAGCAGCGGGGTGTAGTCGATCTCCTCGCCGGCCTTGTCCCCGAACCGCGCCGGGTCGTCGGGGTAGGTCGCGCCGTAGACCGCGGCGTACTCCTCCTGCAACTGGTTGACACCGGGGACGGCGGTCGAGAAGTCGCTGTGCGCCAGGTACGACAGCAGGTACGGCACGGTGATCGAGTGGACGTCGTCGCACTCGTTGGAGCCGAGCTTGCCCCAGGCGAACACCGAGATGGACGCCGGCGCCTCGGTCTCGCAGAGCGCCTCGGCCGAGCTCATCTTGAGCGGCTGCTGCTCGTACATGAGCTTGCCCTGCCAGTCGCCGGTGAGGCCGACGAGGACGAAGGCGGCCAGCGACACCCAGCCGCCCAGCCGGACCGAGCGCCGCCAGACGGCGTGATCGACGTCCGTGGTGGGCTGCTCGGCCAGCTTCCGCCGGCGCAGGTGCCACAGCCCGATGCCGACCAGCAGCGCGCCGGCGACCATGAGCGCGGCGACGATCGCGTGGCTGAAGGCGGCCAGCGCGGTGTTGTTGGTCAGGACGGCGAGGAAGTCCACCTGCAGCGGGCGGCCGGTGGTGTCGTCGACCTCGACGCCGACCGGGTGCTGCATCCAGGAGTTGGCCGCGATGATGAAGTACGCGCTGACGATCGAGCCGACCACCGCGGCCCACAGCGCGGCGAGGTGCAGCTTCTTGGGGATGCGGCCCCAACCGAAGATCCACAGGCCGAGGAAGGTCGACTCGAGGAAGAAGGCCAGCAGCGCCTCGAGGGCCAGCAGCGAGCCGAAGACGTCGCCGACGAAGCGCGAGTACTCGCTCCAGGCCAGGCCGAACTGGAACTCCTGCACGAGGCCGGTGGCCACGCCGAGCACGAAGTTGATCAGGTAGATGCGGCCCCAGAAGCGGGTCATCCGCAGCCACTCGGGCTTGTCGGTGCGCACCCAGAGGGTGTGCATGACGGCGACCAGGATCCCCAGGCCGATGGTCAGGGGGACCATCAGGAAGTGGTAGACGGTCGTGATGCCGAACTGCCAGCGCGCCACGTCCAGGACGTCCACGACGGGCCCCTCTCCGGTCGTCGTACCATCGACACGTTCTTTCTACGCCTCGTAGAAGAGCAACTTCTACACGATGTAGAACATGCCGGTGTGATCCCGGGGACAGGAGGAGCCGTGGCGTCGCTGGGAGACCTCGAGCGGGCGGTCATGGACCGGCTCTGGTCGGCCGAGGAGCCGCTGGCGGCGGCCGAGCTGCGCGACGGCCTGGCCGACCGCGGCCTGGCGCTGACCACCGTGCACACCGTGCTGTCGCGGCTGGAGCAGAAGGGCTTCGTCGTCCACGACGAGGGCCGGCCGCGGCGCTTCCGCGCCCGCGGCACCCGGGAGGACCACGCCGCCGAGCTCATGCACGAGGTGCTCGGTCAGGCCGGGGACCGGCAGGCGGCGCTGGCCCGCTTCGTCGGTGGTGTCGACCCCGACGAGGCCCGGCTGCTGCGCGAGCTGCTGGCCGCCGCCGGCCCGGACGACGCGCCCCGCTGAGCACCCGGCCTCGCCCGACCGATGCTGCCC
>DATIMX010000174.1:0-5988 GCA_035474935.1 Geodermatophilus sp.
CATCACCCGCAAGCGGAAGCTGCTGGAGAAGCAGAAGGAGGGCAAGAAGCGGATGAAGATGGTCGGCCGCGTCGAGGTCCCCCAGGAGGCCTTCGTGGCCGCGCTCTCCACCAACGAGTCCACCGCCTCCAAGAAGTGACCCGCGGCCGCCTCGACGCGGTCTGCGTCTCCGGCTCCGACCTGCTGCCGCTGCCCGGCCGGCGGCCGGACCGCAGCGGCATCGACAAGCGGCCGGTCGCCGGGCGGGTCGCCGTCCACCCGCTCGGGCTGGACGGCGACGTGCAGGTCCACCGCAGGTACCACGGCGGCGAGGGCCAGGCGGTGTACGCCTACGCCCGGGAGGACGCCGACTGGTGGGCCGCCGAGCTGGACCGCGAGCTGCCGCCCGGCCGGTTCGGCGAGAACCTGCGGACGACGGGTCTGGACCTCACCGGCGCGGTGCTCGGTGAGCGCTGGCGGGTCGGGACGGCGCTGTTCGAGGTGACCGCCTGCCGCATCCCGTGCGCCAACTTCGAGCGGTTCTGGGGCGTGCCGCAGCTGGTCAGGCGGTTCACCGCCCGCGGGGCCAGCGGCGCCTACCTCCGGGTGCTGGAGACCGGGGACGTCGGCGCCGGCGACACCGTCGAGGTGGTCTCCCGTCCCGACCACGGCGTCACCGTCGGCCTGCTGTTCCGCGCGACGACGACGCAGCGACGCCGGCTGCCCGAGATCGCACCGGCCCTCGAACACCTCCCGCTCAAGGACCAGCCGAAGCTGGCCGCCAGGATCGCCGCGCGGACGGGCGCCACGGCCTGACCGGACCCGCGGACGGTGGGTCCTCCGGCCACGGTCCCGAGAGCGGCCGGGAGGTTGCCGGCCGTCGAGCGCCTCCTTCCGGTGCCGCGGTCTCCGCCCCACCATCAGGGGTGTCGAACCCGGCGCCTCCGGGAGGTACCGATGGCAGGAGCACCGTCCCCCTCCGGCGTCCCGGTGCAGCGACGCGGGTCCCCGGACGTCGACGTCCTGGTCGTGGGCGCCGGACCGACGGGCCTCACGCTGGCCTGCGACCTGCGCCGCCGCGGCGTCGCCGTCCGGGTGGTCGACCGGCTGCCGCGGCCCGAGGTGAAGTCGCGCGGCAAGGGCGTGCAACCGCGCACCCTCGAGGTCTTCGACGACCTGGGCGTCGTCGACCGGGTGCTCGAGGCCGGGTGGTCCCGGGACCTGCGGGTGCGCTGGTACGTCCGGCAGGAGCTGCTCGTCGACCTGCACCTGCCCGGGCGTGACCCGCTGCCCGACATCCCCCACCCGAACCTCGTGCTCATCCCGCAGTGGCGCACCGAGCAGGTGTTGCGCGAGCGCCTGACGGAGCTGGGCGGGGCGGTCGAGTGGGACCGCGAGCTCGTGGCCCTGGAGCACGAGGAGGACGGCGTCCTCGTCCGCCTGGCGAGGCCCTCCGACGGTGCCGGCGAGACGATCCGGGCCGCCTGGGTCGTGGGCTGCGACGGGGGCCACAGCCGGGTCCGGGACCTGGTGGCGCTGGCGCTGGAGGGGGACTCGCGCGAGGAGCGCTTCCTGTTCGGCGACGTGGAGATCCAGGGGCTGGAGCCGGCCGACAGCGGGTACGTGTGGTTCGACGCCGGGGAGTACCTCGCGGCCAGCCCGTTCCGGGGCCTGCGCTCGTGGCAGGTGCAGGCCAGCCTGCCGGCCGGCACCGAGGAGCCGGAGTCGCTGGAGCTGCTCCAGCGGCTGTTCACCCAGCGCAGCGGGCTGCCGCACGTCCGCCTGTGCTCCCCGACCTGGCTCTCCACCTGGCACAGCAACGTGCGGCTGGTCGACCGGTACCGGGTGGGCCGGGTGCTGGTGGCCGGCGACGCCGCGCACCTGCACAGCCCCGTCGGCGGCCAGGGGATGAACACCGGCATCCAGGACGCCTACGGCCTCGGCTGGAAGCTCGGGCTGGTGGTCCGGGGCCGCGCATCCGACCGCCTCCTCGACACCTACGAGGAGGAGCGCCGGCCGATAGCGCAGGCCGTCCTCGGCGGCAGCGACCTCGGGTACCGCGCGGTCTTCGGGGCCGACCCGTTCACCACCTTCCTGCGCGAGCACGTCCTGACCCCCGCGCTGCGGATCCCGGCCGTGCAGCGGGCCGTCCTCGGGTGCGTCAGCGAGCTGGACCTGGACCACCGGAGCAGCTCCCTCTCCGAGGACCACCGGGCTCCGCTGACCGCGACCCGGTGGAGCCCCGGTCGCGACGACGAGCGCGCCCACGCGGTGGACCGGCTCCGCTTCGCCAGGGGTGTCCACGCGGGGGACCGGGCCCCCGACGGCACGGTCCAGGACGCGACCACCGGGCAGCGCACGCGGCTGTTCGACGCCTTCCGCGGCCCGCACTCCACCCTGCTGCTCTTCGACGGCGAGGCCCGCACGGACGACGGCTACACCTCGCTCGCCGGGATCGCCGACCGCGTCGAGCGGCTGTTCGGCGCCGACGTCCGCCCCTGGGTGGTGGTGTGGGGACGGGGGTCGCCCGCCGAGCTGGCCGGGCGGCGGGTCCTCCTCGACCCGGACGGCGAGACGCACCGGCGCTACGGCGCGACCGCCGAGGCCCTGTACCTCGTCCGCCCGGACGGCTACGTCGGCCTGCGCGCCCAGCCGGCCTCGGAGCAGGTCCTCGTGCGGTACCTGAGGCGGGTGCTCGACCGGGTGGCTGCCCACCTGCGACCCGCGCCCACCTCCCCGGTGGGGAGCGCGCCGTGAGGGCGACGGGCCGCCTCGGGAGGCTCGCCGAGTGGGCCTGGGCCCGGCACCACAACGTCCTGAGCTGGTACGTCCGCCCGCTGTTCCTCCTGCCGCTGGCGTGGTCGGCCCACCGGCGCAGTCCGGCGGGCGTCGCGGTCACCCTGGTGGCCCTCGCCACGAGCATGGCCTGGTTCCCGGCCCCGGCCCGGGTGGACCCGCGCGTCGCCGAGTTCCTCCGCTTCGAGCGCGAGTGGTTGAGCGGGGACCGGACCGGGCGCAAGGTGCTGCTGGCGGGCCTCGTGCCGTTGAGCCTGAGCGCGTTCTGCCTGGCGTTCTGGCGCCGCTCCCCGGGCTGGGGACTGGTCCTGCTGAACGCGATGGCCGCCGGCAAGGTCCTGTGGGGCGTGGTCTCGGGCAGGGGCACCGGCTGGGCGGTGCTCGCGCCCGCCGGCGCGGGGCTCGCGGTCGGCGACGTGGTCCTGGTCGTCGCCGCCCGTTCCCGGCGGCGCCGCCTGCCGACCTCGGGCGCCGTCGCGTCGGGATGACCCGCGGGGGACCGCGGTCGGGGACGCCGCGGCCCGCTGCCGGCCGGTCAGTGCATCCAGGGCGCGTGGGACAGCCCGACCACGAGCCCCTCGGGGGACTGCAGCCGGGCGACCGTCTGACCCCACGGCTCGGTCCGCGCCCCGTGCAGCAGCCGGTGGCCGGCGGCCTCCAGCTCCGCCGCGCCGTCGGCCACAGCGGCCGGGTCGGCGAGCTCGAACTCGATGCTCGCCTGCGGCACCGGGTGGCCGGCCGGCCAGGAGCGCTCGCCGAAGCAGGCGACCGCCGCCTCGGCGAGCGGCCACACGCCGAAGTGCTTGCTGCCGCCGATGTGCTCACTGGCGTAGTACTCGCCTTCGAGGCGCTCGAGCGGCAGCCCGAGGGCGTCCACGTACAGCCGCCGGCTCTCCACCGGGTCGGGCGCGACGACGCTGACGCTGGCGACGAAGAGGATCTCCACGCCCGCACCGTCCCACCGGGGGGTGACAGGGCGGCCTCCTGCAGGTAGACGGACCCCGTCCTCCTCTTGAAGGACCCCCTTGCCCCCCGCCACTCGCAGGCTCGCGGCGGGACCCTGCAAGGGGGCCGTCAGGGCTCGCGGCGAGCCTCCGGACGGGGCCTGGCGCGAGCCTGCCAACGGTGGAGGCGGGAGGGGCCTCCCTCAGCTCCCCAGCGCCGCCCGCAGCTCGGCGCGCAGCGCCTGCGGGTCGATGCCGCGGTCGTGCAGCACCTTCATCGCCAGCCCCTGCCCCTCGCGGAGCAGGCCCAGGGCGATGTGCCCGTCGCTGATGGTCCTCGATCCCATCGCCAGGGCCTCGCGCAGCGACAGCTCCAAGACCTTCTTCGCCCGCGGGGTGAACGGGATGTGTCCCCGCTTCGGCCGCGGGCGGGCGCCCAGCGCGCCCGGGCCGAAGACCTCCTCGACGGTGCTGCGGACGGCGTCCAGGTCGATCCCCAGGGTGCTGAGCGCCTCGGCGTCCAGCTCGTCGCCGCCGGTGTGCGCCACGATCGCCGCGGCGACGGCGTCCCGGGTCAGCCCGTGCCCGGTCAGCACTGCCGCCGCGGGGCCGTCCTGCTCGAGCAGCCCGAGCAGCAGGTACTCGGTGCCGATGCGCTCGGCGCCCAGCCGGCGGGCCTCCTGCTGGGCGCCGACGACGGCGGCCCGGGCCTCGGACGTGAAGCGTTCCAACATGTCAGTCCCTCCGCCGGAGCGGCCCGCGGCCGCCTGCGTACTTCTTGTGCACCGCCTGCCGCGTGACGCCGAGCAGCTGGGCGATCTGCTCCCACGTCCAGCCCTCGTCGCGCGCGTTCTCCACCTGCAGGGCCTCCAGCCGGTCCACCAGCGCCCGGAGCGCGCGGACCGCCTTCAGGCCGACCGCGGGATCCCGGCTGCTGGCGGCGGAGGCCACCTGTGCTGTGTCCGCCATGCGTCAACTATGGTTGACGCACCGAGTCGTGTCAACCATCGTTGACGCACAGGTGGGTCAGTGCACCTCGTGGTGGGTGACCGTGCGTTCGCGGTCGACCAGGAAGCGGTCGTCCTCCGGATAGAAGACGGCGGCGGAGACGTCGTCCCCGGCGAAGGCGCGGACGGCGTCCAGCGAGGTCCAGAAGCTGAGGGTGACCACCTCGGTGCGGCCGTCGTCGAGGTCCCGGGTGAGCAGGTGGGCCTCGAGGTTGCCGGGGGTGGCGCGGTACTGCGCGATGCCGGTGTCCCGGATGTAGGCCACGTAGTCGTCGCGGTCCTCGGTGCGGACCCAGCCGCGCCAGGTGCGGGCGATCATCGGCCACCCTCCTCGAGGGGTCAGGCCACGGCGGCCTCGTCGCCTCCGGTCAGCCGCAGCAGGTCGGCGTAGGTGAGCGACACCATCGTGTGGTGGTCGCCGCCGCCTGCCCAGAGGAGTGGGTGCGCCACGAGGTCGGCGTCCACCAGCGTGCGCAGCGGGGCGGGGTGGCCGGTCGGCGCCACCCCGCCGACCTCCTGGCCGGTGGCGGCGAGGACCGCCTCGGGGCTCGCCCGGCGGACCCGGCGGACCCCGAGCAGCGCCGCCACCTTCCTCGTGTCCACCCGGTGCGCGCCGCTCGCGAGCACGAGCAGCGGGGCGCCGTCGGCGTCGAACACGAGGCTGTTGGCGATGGCGCCCACCTCGCAGCCGAGCGCCTCGGCCGCGGCGGCCGCCGTCGGGACCGGCTGGTCCAAGCGGCGCACCTCGGCGTGCACCCCGGCCTCGCGGAGCGCGGCGACCACCCGGTCGACCGGGCTCACGGGAGCGTGAAGACGATCTTCCCGGCGGTCCGGCCCTCGAGCATCCTCTCGAAGCCCTCGCGCGCCTGGGTCAGCGGGAGCTCGACGTCGATGACCGGGCGGACGCCGGTCGCCGTGCACATCCGCATGAGCGCCTCGAGCTCCTCGCGGGTGCCCATGGTGGAGCCGATGATCGACAGCTGGGTGAAGAAGACCCGGTTCAGCTCGGCGCCGGGGTTGAAGCCGGTGGTCGCGCCGGAGATGACGATGACGCCGCCGGGCTTGAGCGACTTGACGCTGTGGCTCCAGGTCGCCTCGCCGACGGTCTCCATGACGCCGTCCACCCGCTCGGGCAGCCGCGCGCCGGTCTCGAACGCCTGCTCGGCGCCCAGCTCGAGGGCTGCCTGGCGCTTCTCCTCGCTGCGGCCGGTCACCCACACCCGGAACCCGGCCGCCTTGCCCAGCACGGTCAGCGCGGTGGC
>DATIMX010000175.1:0-20246 GCA_035474935.1 Geodermatophilus sp.
TCGCCGACGCCGCGGATGATGTCGCCCCCCGGCGGCTCGACCTTGACCACCCTCGCCCCCATCTGCGCCATGAGCACCGCGCAGTACGGGCCGAGGAACGTCGACGTCAGCTCCACGACGGTCAGCCCCGCGAGCGGGCCCTGCGACGGCGGCACGGCGTGTCCTCCTCGGGTCGGCGACGGTCGTCGCAGCCTGGCAGAGGAGTGTGGTGCCGGTCGCACCCGGGCGGCGACCTGACCGCCCGGCGGATCCAGGCGCCGACCTGGGCCGAAGTGGCCGGCGACTACCGGCGGGCGACGGCCGCCCGGCTGGCCGGACCGGTGGAGCGCCGCGACGCCCGCGCCCGGGCCGGCGCCTCGCTCGGGCGGCTGCTCGACCTGTGCGACGGCATCCTCGGCCACGGACTGCGCGTGGTCCTGCTGCTCACCACCAACGAGGACGTCGGCCGGCTGCACCCGGCGGTGGTGCGCCCCGGCCGGTGCCTCGCGCGGGTGCCGTTCGAGCGCTTCCCGCACGCGCAGGCCGAGGCGTGGTTGGGTGCGGGCGCGCAGGTGCCGCGGGAGTCGCTGCCCCTCGCCGAGCTGTACGCGCTGCGCGAGGAGCGGCCGGCCGACGACCCGCGGCCGTCCAACCACCCGCACCCCCGGACACGCGGCCCCGCGAGTTGACGCGAGGGGAACGTCCGCGACACTCAAAAGTGACCCGCTTCTCGCTACCGTCCCAGAATGGCCGCAGAGCTGACGCTCGGCGCCGAGGAGGAGCTCCACCTCATCGCCCTCGACCGGTGGGAGCTGTCGGCGCGGGCGCCGCTGCTGCTCAGCCGCCTGCCCAGCACGTTCTACTCGGCCGAGCTGCAGCGCACCACGGTCGAGACCAACACCGCTGTCGTCCGCTCGCTCGGCGAGCTCCGCGAGGAACTGCTGCGGCTGCGCAAGGAGCTGGTCGCCGTCGCCGGCCGGGAGGGCCTCGGCGTCGCCGCCGTCGGGACCGCGCCGCGCTCCACCTTCGCCGACTTCGAGCTGACCAGCACCGGCCGCTACGGCCGCATGCAGGAGCAGTACCGCCTCCTCGTCGACGAGCAGCTGATCTGCGGCACGCAGGTGCACGTCGGCGTCTCCGACCGTGACCTCGCAGTGGAGATCGCCCAGCGGGTCGCCCGTGACCTGCCGGTGCTGCTCGCCCTCTCCGCCAGCTCGCCGTTCTGGAACGGCCACGACACCGGCTACGCCAGCATCCGGACGATCATCTGGCAGCGCTGGCCCACCTCCGGGTCGACCGGCCCGCTCGCCTCGGCTGCCGAGTACGACGAGCTGCTCGCCGACCTCATCGGCTCCGGTGTCATCGCCGACGCCAGGATGGCCTACTTCGACGTCCGCCCGTCATCGCACGCGCCGACCCTGGAGCTGCGGGTCTGCGACGCCTGCCCGCTGGTGGACGACGCCGTGCTCATCGCCGGCCTGTTCCGCGCGATGGTCCGGGCCGCCGAGCTCGACGTCGAGGCCGGCCGCCCGCACACCCCCGCCCCGGCCCCGCTGCACCGGGCCGCCGTCTGGCACGCCGCGCGCGGCGGGCTGACCCGCGAGTTGCTCGACGGCGCAACCCACCCGCGCCCGAGGCCGGCGCCTGACGTGGTGCGCGGCCTGGTCACCCGGCTGCGCCCGCAGCTGGAGGAGCTCGGCGACTGGGACGCCGTCACCGAGCTCGCAGAGACCGCACTGGCCCGCGGCAACTCCGCCGACCGGCAACGCGCCGCCCTCGCCGAGCTCGGCGACCTGACCGAGGTGATGCGCCTGGTGGTCGAGGAGACGCAAGGTCCGGCCGGCGGACCCGCGCCGGCCGGACCGGTGCTGCGCCGCTACCGCGCCCGCGCCGGCGACGAGGCCATCGGCGCCGGGTCGGTGCCGCGGCCGGCCTACCGCGGGGTACTGGACGTCGTCTCGACGCTCTCCCCCGACGAGGTCACCCGCCGGTTCGAGCTGCGCGACACCTGGCTCGCCGAGCAGGGGGTGACCTTCCGGGTGGACGGCGAGGAGCGGCTCTTCGGCGTCGACCTGGTCCCCCGGGTGATCACCAGGCACGAGTGGCACGAGCTGGGCGCCGGTCTGGTTCAGCGGGCCCGCGCGCTGGAGTCGTTCCTCCGCGACGTGTACGGGGAACAGCGGGCGCTCGCCGACGGGGTGGTGCCGCGTGACGTCGTCCTCGACTGCCCCGGGTACCGCCCCGAAGCCGCCCGGCTCCCCGGCGACGCCGTCCGCGCGCCGGTCATGGGCTTCGACATAGTGCGCACCGAGTACGGCGGCTGGCGGGTGCTCGAGGACAACGTCCGCTCCCCCAGCGGCCTCGGCTACGCCATCGCCGCTCGCCAGCTGCTCGACGCGGTCATGCCGGACCTGCCGCGCCCGCCCGACCTGGCCAACCCGGCATCCGCCTACGAGCTGCTGCGGTCCACGCTGCTGGCCCGCGCCGAGCCGGGCACCTTCGCGGCGCTGCTGTCCAGCGGGCCGGCCAGCTCGGCCTGGTTCGAGCACTGCCGGCTGGCCGAGGGCTCCGGGCTGCTGCTGGTCGGCGCCGACGACCTCGACGTCGCCGGCGGCCGGGTCGTGCACCGCACCGGCGGCCGGCCGATCGGCTGCCTCTACCTGCGCATCGACGGCGAGCTGGCCGACCTCACCGACGCCGATGGGCGGCCGGTCGGCGCCGAGGTGCTCGACGTGGCCGCCGAGGGCGCCGTGGTGCTGGCCAATGCGCCGGGCAACGGCGTCGCCGACGACAAGGCCATGTACGCCGCGGTGCCCGAGCTGATCGGCTACTACCTCGACGAGCGGCCGCTGCTGGAGTCGGTGCCCACCTACCGCCCGGTCGACGAGGTCGAGCGCCGGGCGGTCCTCGAGCGGATCGGCGAGCTGGTCACCAAGCCGGTCGACGGCTTCGGCGGGCGAGGCGTGCTCATCGGCCCGGTTGCCACCGCGGCCGAGGTCGCGCGGCGGCGCGCCGAGCTGGCCCAGGACCCGGCGGCGTGGGTCGCGCAGGAGGTGGTGCCGCTGTCCTCAGCACCCGCCCTCGACCCCGACGGCCTGCACCCGCGACTGATCGACCTGCGGGCGTTCGTCCTGCTGACCGGCACCCACGCCGAGGACTGCCGGCTCGCCGACGTCGGCCTCACCCGCGTCGCCGCGCCCGGCAGCCTGGTGGTCAACAGCTCCCAGGGCGGCGGCGCCAAGGACACCTGGATCGTGGTCGAGGAGAGGGGATCCGGCCATGTGCGGACTCGCCGGTGAGGTGCGGTTCGACGGGAGACGGGCGGACGTCGCCGCGCTGGAGCGCATGACCGCCTGTCAGCGGCACCGGGGCCCGGACGGCGACGGGCTGTGGGTGCGCGGCCCCGTGGGCCTCGGCCACCGCCGGCTGTCGATCATCGACCTGTCCGAGCGGGGCGCCCAGCCGATGACCGACTCGCACCTCGGGCTGACCGTCGTCTTCAACGGCATCGTCTACAACCACCGGCAGCTGCGCGCCGAGCTGGAGCGGGCCGGCCACCGCTTCTTCTCGACGTCCGACACCGAGGTGGTGCTCAAGGCCTACGCCCAGTGGGGCACCGCCTGCGTCGAGCACTTCCTCGGCATGTTCGCCTTCGCCGTCGTCGAGCACGCGACCGGCCGGGTGGTGCTCGGCCGCGACCGGCTCGGCATCAAGCCGCTGTACGTCGACACCCGACCCGACCGGCTGCGGTTCGCCTCGACGCTGCCGGCGCTGCTGACCGCCGGCGGCGTCGACACGACCATCGACCGGACCGCGCTCGCCCACTACATGACCTTCCACTCCGTCGTGCCTGCGCCGCTGACCATCCTCACCGGCGTGCGGAAGCTGCCGCCGGCCACCGTGCGGGTCGTCGAAGCCGACGGCACCAGCCGCGACACCGTCTACTGGCGGCCGTCGTTCACCCGCGACCCCGGCCGCGCCGACTGGACCTCCCGCGACTGGGAGGAGGCGCTGCTCGGCGCGCTGCGCACCGCGGTCGAGCGGCGGATGGTCTCCGACGTCCCGGTCGGCGTGCTCCTCTCCGGCGGCATCGACTCCAGCCTGGTGGTCGCGCTGCTCGCCGAGCAGGGGCAGACCGGGCTGGCCACGTTCAGCATCGGCTTCGAGTCCGCCGGCGAGGAGTCCGGCGACGAGTTCGAGTACTCGAGCCTGGTCGCCGAGCGGTTCGGCACCGACCACCACCGCATCCCGATCGACGACTCCCGGCTGCTGCCCGGCATCGACGCCGCCGTCGCGGCGATGAGCGAACCGATGGTCAGCCACGACTGCGTCGCCTTCTACCTGCTGGCCCAGGAGGTGTCGCGGCACATGAAGGTGGTGCAGTCCGGCCAGGGCGCCGACGAGGTGCTCGGCGGCTACGACTGGTACCCGCCGTTGGCCGCCGTCCCCCGGGACGACGCCGTGGAGGCATACTCCCGGGTGTTCTTCGACCGCCGGTGGACGGCGATGGGCGAGGTGCTCGAGCCGGAGTGGATCGTCGACACCGACGCACCCACCGCGTTCGTCACCGAGCAGTTCGGCGCACCGGGCGCGGAGACCGCGGTGGACGCCGCGCTGCGCAACGACACGACGATCATGCTGGTCGACGACCCGGTGAAGCGGGTCGACAACATGACGATGGCGTGGGGCCTGGAGGCGCGCGTCCCGTTCCTCGACCATGAGCTGGTCGAACTCGCCGGGCGCATCCCGCCGGAGCTCAAGCTGGCCGACGGCGGGAAGGGCGTGCTCAAGCGGGCCGCCCGCGGGCTGGTGCCCGACGCGGTGATCGACCGCACCAAGGGCTACTTCCCGGTCCCCGCCATCCGTCAGCTCGACGGGCCGTACCGTGAACGGGTACGCGACGCGCTGAGCGACCCGGCCGCCAAACGGCGTGGCCTGTTCCGGCCGGAGACGGTGGAGCGCATGCTGCGCGAGCCGAACGCCATCAGGACGACGCTCGGCTCCAACGCGCTGTGGCAGCTGGCGCTGCTCGAGATGTGGCTGCAGAAGATGGAGGACCTGGCACGGTGACGACGCACGTGGCTGCGACCCCGGCGGACGTCGAGGCCGCGGCCGCGCTGGCCGACGCGCTCGTCGACGCCTGGGGCAGCTGGGGCCCCAACATGACCCCGGACGCCAGGTGCGTCGCGTTCATCAGCGACCGCTCGGGCGTTCCGCAGCTCTACATCCAGGACGTCGTGCTCGACGGGAACCACCCCGATGCGCGGCACATCCGGCTCTCCGACGACCCGGTCGTCAAGGTCAGGTGGGCGGCCGACAGCCGCTGGCTGACCTGCGAGGTCGCCACCGACGGCGGCGTCCGGACCGCAGTGTGGGTGGTGCGGCCCGACGGCACCGACGTCCGCCGGGTCGCCGGGGACGCCGAGACCCACGCCGAACTCGGCCCGTGGACACGCAGCGGGCACCGCTTCGTCGTCACCTTCCCCGGCACCGCCGAAGGGACGCCGACCCGCTCCTACCTGGCCGACCCGGCGACCGGCCGGCTCGACCCGCTGGCCGAGGGCGACCTCATCCACGTGCTCGACGTGTCGCTGGAGGAACGGTTCATCGTCATCCGCGACGGCGAGCGCGGGCAGCAGTTCGTCGTCGTCGTCGACCGGCTCACCGACGAGGACCTCAGCGTCCTGCCACCCGGCGCGACCGGCTCCACCGACGTCGCGCTGATCCGGCCGGCGCCGGAGGACCACTCCGGGCCCGTCTATGTCTACCTCGCCTCCGACGTGGGGCTGCCCCGCCGGCAGCTCATCGGCGTCCCGTTCGGCCCCAACGGCTGGCGCGGCGAGCCGCGGACCCTCGCCGCCCGCGACGACGCCGAGCTGGAGTTCGTCGACGCCGACGACGCCGGGCGGCTGCTGCTGCTGGTGTGGAACGTCGCCGGCCGCAGCGAGCTGGAGCTGATGGACACCGCCACGGGTGGGCGCACCCCGATCACCGGGCTGCCCGGGCTGGCCGCCGCCGACCCCGTGCTCAGCCGCGACGGCTCCAGCGTGGTGCTCGGCGTGCAGGGGCCCACCCGCCCGCGGGAGCTGTGGCACCTGGACACCACGACGCACGCCTGGACCCGGGTCACCTCCGCGCCGCCCCTCCCCCGGCAGCGGCTCGTCGTCCCCCGGCTGGAGACCTTCCCCGGGCGGGACGGGCTGCCGCTGACCGGCTGGCTGTACCGGGCGCCGGGCCACCTCAAGGAGCCCGGGCCGGTCGCGCTGTACCTGCACGGCGGTCCGGAGGCGCAGGAGCGGCCGGTCTTCTCGCCCCAGCACCAGGCCCTGGTCGCGGCCGGGATCACGGTGTTCGCGCCGAACATCCGCGGCTCGTCCGGCTTCGGGCGGGAGTTCGTCCACGCCGACGACCTCACCGGGCGCTACGCGGCGTTCGCCGACGTCCTCGCCGCGGCCGACCACCTCGTCGCCGCCGGGGTCGCCGACCCGGAGCGGATCGCGGTGACCGGCCGCTCCTACGGCGGCTACCTGACGCTGGCATCCCTGGCGTTCTCGCCGGGGGTGTTCGCGGCCGGCGTCGACGTCTGCGGCATGTCGGACCTGGTGACCTTCTACCGCGACAGCGAGCCCTGGATCGCCGCGGCGGCGGTGTCGAAGTACGGCCACCCCGAGCGCGACCGCGCCCTGCTCGAGGACATCTCGCCGCTGGCCTCGGCCAACCTCATCGACGTCCCGCTCCTGGTGGTGCACGGCGAGCACGACACCAACGTGCCGATCGGCGAGGCGCACCAGATCGTGGCCGCGCTGCGGGAGCTCGACCGGCCGGTCGAGTACCTGGAGCTGCCCGGTGAGGGCCACGACTACCGCCGGGCGCACTCCCGCAAGCGGCTGACCCGCACGATCCTGGGGTTCCTCACCGCCGCGCTGGGCGCCGGCAGGCCGTCGCCCAGGTCAGTCGCGGTCCCCGGCGCCCAGCAGGGTGCGGGTCATCGCGTTGCGGGTGTCGAGCAGCTCGTCCAGCGCCACGGTCACGTCGGCGGCCGAGACGGCGAGCGCGCCGTCGTCGGTGCGCTCGGCGGCGAACAGCGCCGCCCGGCGGATGAGCTCCTCGAGGAATGACGCGGTCACCCCGTCGGTCCGGTCGAGCACCTCGTCCAGCCCGGAGAGGTCCATCGCGGGGTCGCCCCGGTAGAGGTCGAAGAGCGCTCGGCGGGCGTCGCGGTCGGGCAGCGTCAGCTCGTCGGCCCGGTCCACCCGGCCGGGTCGCGCGGCCGGCGCCGGCTCGAGCAGGTCAGCGCGGTTGGTGGTCAGCTCGAGGCCGCGGTCGTCGTCCGGCGCCGGCCCGTCGACTCCCGGTCCGCTCGCCACGTACCAGCTCGGCACCCCGGACCTCCCCGGCCGCCCACGTCGTCGGCCGCAGCCTGGCAGCTCGACCACCGGCAGACCAGCGCGTTGCACTTGCCCGCGACGGCGGCGCGGCGGAGCCTGCCCGGGTGAGCGAGGACCCGTTCGACCTGGAGCGGTTCGTCCGGGCCCAGGACGGCGTGTACGAGCAGGCGCTGCGCGAGCTGCGGGCCGGCGCCAAGCGCGGTCACTGGATGTGGTTCGTGTTCCCGCAGGTGGCCGGGCTCGGGCACAGCCCGATGGCCCAGCGGTACGCGGTCACCGGCCTGGACGAGGCCCGGGCGTACCTGGCGCACCCGGTGCTGGGCCCGCGGCTGGTCGCGTGCGCGCGGGCGCTGCTGGAGCTGCCCGGGGACGACCCGGAGCGGGTGCTCGGGTCGGTGGACGCGCTCAAGCTGCGCTCGTCGATGACGCTGTTCGAGGCGGCCGCGCCCGACGAGCCGGTGTTCGGCGAGGTGCTGGAGCGCTACTACTCCGGCCGGCGGGACGAGGCGACCACCACTCGGCTCTGACGAGCGGAACGCCGTGGAGTCGTTGACGCTGGGCGGCGTGAGTGCAGAGAACAGCGGCTCGGGCTACGTCACCTCCGCGGAGTTCACGCGGGACACCGACTACATCCCCGACCGGATCACCGCTGACGGTTCCAGCGGGTGGCCGGTGGAGGCCGGGCGCTACCGGCTCGTCATCGCGCGGGCCTGCCCGTGGGCGAACCGGGCAGTCATCGTGCGCCGGCTGCTCGGCCTGGAGGACGCGATCTCCATGGGCATGTGCGGGCCGACCCACGACGAGCGGTCCTGGACCTTCGACCTCGACCCCGGCGGCCGCGACCCGGTGCTGGGCTACGAGCGGCTGCAGGAGGCCTTCCTCGCCCGCTTCCCCGACTACGACCGCGGCATCACGGTGCCGGCGCTGGTCGACGTCCCCACCAAGCAGGTCGTCACCAACGACTTCCTGCAGATGACGCTGGACCTCTCCACCGAGTGGACGGCGTTCCACCGCGACGGCGCGCCCGACCTCTACCCGGAGAAGCTGCGCGACGAGATGGACGAGGTCATGCAGCGCGTCTACACCGAGGTCAACAACGGCGTGTACCGGTGTGGCTTCGCCGGCTCGCAGCAGGCCTACGACAAGGCGTACGACCGGCTGTGGACGGCGCTGGACTGGCTCGAGGAGCGGCTGTCGGGGCAGCGGTACCTGATGGGTGGGTCGATCACCGAGGCCGACATCCGGCTGTTCACCACGCTGGCCCGGTTCGACCCCGTCTACCACGGCCACTTCAAGGCCAACCGGCAGAAGCTGACCGAGATGCCCGCACTGTGGGCCTACGCCCGCGACCTGTTCCAGACCCCGGGGTTCGGCGACACGACCGACTTCCCGCAGATCAAGGAGCACTACTACGTCGTCCACGCCGACATCAACCCGACGCAGGTCATCCCGCAGGGCCCCGACACGTCGAACTGGCTGACCCCGCACGGCCGCGAGGAGCTCGGCGGGTCGCCGTTCGGCGACGGCACGCCACCCGGGCCGCCGCCCGAGGACGAGCGCGTGCCGGCGGACCACGGCCCCGGCGGCCTCGGCCACCGGTGACCCTCTTCGAGCTGACGTCCGACCGCGCCTTCGCCGACGTCCCGGCGACGACGTTCGCGGCCGAGGGCGTGTGGGAGCGCGCGGACCTGCAGGCGGCGATCCGCGACCGCATCGACGTCCTCGGCGACGACCTGCTCGTGGTGGCCGAGGAGTTCGGCGACTTCGACGTCAAGCGCCGGATCGACCTGCTGTGCGTCGACCGCGCGGGGCAGCTCGTCGTCGTCGAGCTCAAGCGCACCGAGGACGGCGGTCACATGGAGCTGCAGGCCCTCCGGTACGCCGCGATGGTCTCGGCGATGACGTTCGACCAGCTCGCGGCCACGTTGGGCCGGCACCTGCGGGCGGTGGACTCCCCCGACGCCGACCGGGCACGCGGGGTGCTCGCCGAGTGGCTGGAAGACGTCGGCGGTGAGGACGCCGTGCTCGAGCGGCGGGTGCGGGTCGTGCTGGTGTCGGCCGGGTTCGACACCCAGATCACCACGACCGTGCTGTGGCTCAATGACGTCTACGACCTCGACGTCACCTGCATCCGGATGACGCCGTACCGGGTGGGCGAGCGGCTGGTGGTCGACCTGCAGCAGCTGATCCCGCTGCCGGAGGCCGCCGAGTACACCGTCGGGCTGCGCCGCCGCGAGGAGGCCACCCGCGCGGCGGCCTCGGGATCCGGCGACGGCCGCGACCTGACCCGCTATGCGGTCGCCGGGCCGTCGGGCACCAGCGCCTTCCTGCCCAAGCGCCGGGCGCTGCTGCTGCTCATGCACCAGCTGCACGCGGCGGGGGTGACACCCGAGGCGATGGCCGGGGTGATGCGGCGGTCGAAGTTCCTGCCCGTCGAGGGCCGGCTGACCGGCGACGAGCTCGCCGCCGCCTTCGTCTCCCGCTACCCGAGGGCGGAGGAGAAGCTGGGGCGGTGGTTCCTCGACGAGCCCTTCCTCGACGGCGGGCGCACGTGGGTGCTGTCGAAGATGTGGGGCATCGGCACCGTCGAGGTGATGGACGCCCTCATCCGCCTGGCGCCGGACTCGGGCATCGAGGTCCTCCCCGACGACGGCGGGTCCGAGGACTGACGCTGGGGCCGATCCGGACGTCCTCCGGACCGGCCCCTGCGGTCACTCGCAGCCGACCCCGTCACCGTCGCGGTCGAGGTGCCGGCCGTAGCCGGGGTCGCCGACGCGGACAGGGGCGGCGCCGGCGGCGCGCGCCGCGGAGCAGTTGGCGTAGGAGGCGCCGGCCGAGACCTGCGCTTCCGGCTCGACCACCGACGCGCTGCCCGCGCCGGAGGAGACGGACGCGGAAGAAGACGACGAGCTGCCGGTGCTGGTGCTGCTGCGGCTGCTGCCGGCCGCCTGCTCCGCCGCCCGCAGGGCGCTCTCCCGCGCGGTGAGATCCTGCTCCCGCTGGTCGAGCGCCGCGGCGCGCTGGCTGATCGCCGCGGTCTGCTGCTCGATCTGGGCCTGCGCCGCCGCCCCGGCCTGCCGGACCTGTTCCTCGGCCGCGGCCACGTCGTCGCTCAGCTCGCCGGCCTCGCCCTGCGCGGTGTCCAGCTCCGCCTGCAAGGACTGGTACTGCGGGGTGGTCGTCACATCGGGCTGATCGCCGGAACCGCCGACGCCGATGCCGACGAGGAAGGCCACCAGCGGGACGGCCCACCGCAGCCACCTCCGCCGACGGCCGGGAGATTGTTCGGCGGGCGGCTGGACGGGCAGCTGCATCGTCTGGGCGGGCTGCTGCACGGGCGGCGTCGGCCCCTGGAAGCCCGGGTAGGTCGTCGGCATCATCGCTGGTCCCCCGTTGAGAGAAGTGCAGCGGCACCGTACGTGTGCGCGGGGCCCTCGGTGTGCCGGCTGATCGCAGCTGCGCCGGCTGGTGCGGATGGTCCGCATGAATCGCAGAACGCGTGGTCGAGGAGGGCTGGTGCACCTCACTGCTGATGGTCGGTGGACCGCCCGCCACCCAGCTCTCCAGCGCCTGACGGTCGATGAGGACGACGCCTCCGCGAGACGCGGGGTCGAACGCAGGTCGGGTGAGCCCACTGGTCGTCGCGAACCACGGGTGCCACGCACCGTGGTGGTGGAACACCGTGCCGTCGAACGGATGGCGCGCCGTCGGACCGCGAGGCGCACGAGGGTCCGAGCGCGACGCCTGCGAGCACCACCAGCAGCGGCCACCGGTCGGCCGGCCGGTCGAGGACGACCTGGGTGCGGTACCCCCCGGGTGCTGGGTCAGCAGCTCTCCTCGATGACGAGCATGTAGCGGCGCCGGTCGTCCTTGAACTCGGCGACGGCGAAGCTCGTGTGGTCGCCGGGCTCCTGCACCGTTCCCCGGTGGTACGGGCGGACGCGCTGCCACAGTTCCTCGCGGTCGGGCACGGCCACCTCCGTCGGCGCGTCCGTCTCGTAGAAGTGCAGGACCGCGACGTCGGGCGAACGCAACAGGTGCTCCACGCGCTTCTCCGGGACGTCTCCGCCGCGGAGGCGCCAGGAGGTGCCCTCGGCGTCCACCCACCGACCCGGGATGATCGCGGACGGCCACGGGATCGCGTCGCCCACCGACGACTCGTCCGAGTCCGCCGGAGGCTGTCTCCGCTGCTTCGCCTGCTTGCCCACGCCCACATCCTCACCCGTGAGCCCGTGGTCGGAGCGACTAGCAGCGTCCGGCGGACGGCGTCGTCGGCCGTGGGGACGGGCGCCCTGCTGTGGACGGCGGACCGCACCGACGGTGGCCGCGACCAGGGTCCCGGGCATGACGACTCCCCCGCTCGCCCAGGTCCCCGTCCGCTCGGCTGCCGAGCTGACCCAGCGCTGGGCCGACCTGCTCGACCCGCCGGTCTTCGCCGCCCGCAGCCTCTGGCTGTCGTGGCTGCACGAGGACGGCACCACGCTGCCGGTGGTCATGCCGGTGGACGACGTACCACGGGCGCCGGACCTGCCCACGCTGCGCGGGCTGGTGCACCTGCACGAGGCCGTGGTCGAGCACACCCCCGACATCACCCACCTGGCGATGGCGCTGTGCCGCCCCGGGCACGCCGTGGTCACCGCGGAGGACGACGAGTGGGCCGCGACGCTGCACACCGTCCTCGACGACGCCATCGAGAGCAGGTGGAGCCTGCACCTGGCCGCCGGCGGGCGGGTGGTCCCGGTGGTCGAGCCCATGCCGTGGCGACCGCCGACCGGGTGAGGCGGGAGTCGAGGATCGCCGGCGCACGGTCGACCCGACCGCCGGGACGTCCGCGGGACCGCGACACACACCGTCGGCGCGTCGGTCCCTCGACGGCGCGGGCCGGCTCGACGTCGAGCAGGCTGGGGAGGTGGCTGCCGGACCGCCCCTGTCGCTGCCCAGCGCCGGACCGGACCCGGTCCCCTGGGACACCGCCCTCGCGGCGGTGCTCGGGTACGCGCGGGGACGGCGGCCGCTGTGGTTCCGCTCCCCGGGCCACCCGCAGGGCCGGTGGGTGCGGGTCCCGGCCTTCGGCTACGAGCGCTTCGACTGCCGCCCGCCGGTCGCCGGACCGCTGGGCGACGACGACGTCCTGATCGCCGAGGGGCTGCACGGCCGCCTCGACCCGGCGGGCTGGGCCGCGGTCCGCTCCGCGCTCGACGAGGTCGGACCACTGGCCGACGCCGTGGCCGTGCGGGCGGACGGGCGGAGGTTCTGGGAGCTCCCGCCCGGAGAGCTCTCGGTGCTGGAGGAGCCGGGCACGGTGGGCGCCGGTCTGCGGGGCATCGGCGGTCAGGGCCCCGGGCGGCAGCGTGAGCACCTCTCCGCGGCGCTGCACCACCGGCGTCCGGACCTCGTGCCGCTGGTCGGCAGCACCACTCGCCGCCAGTTGCTGCCCCACGTCGAGGAGGGCGACAGCGGCCCGGAGGCGGTCGTGCACCGGGAGCTGCTGGCCAACGCCGAGGCGTTCGGTGCGCTCGAGACCGTGGCGTCCGGACTGCTGACCGGGACCGGGGGCGTCCCGCTCACCCGGCTGCGGCTGCACGACGTCCTGATCTGGCTCAGCGGCAGCCTCCGGCTGGCGCACGCCGTCGCCCTCGGCAGGCAGACCCCGGAGTGGGCGGCGTCCCGGGCCTGACCGGGCCGGGCGCGCCGTCGAGGACGGTGACGCCGACGGTCCCGTCCAGCTCCGCAGCCAACCGTCGGTACGCCTCCCGGGTCACCAGTGGGGTCGAGCCGCGCCTCGCTGCCCCCGCCGGGTACGCGGCGTGACCGCGAGGCCGGGGCTTGTCCGCTCGGGGTGGGGATGACCCCACCCCGACAGTGGGGGAACGCCGGGTCGATCCGGGGGTCGGCACGGTCGTATCAAGCGGCGCCGCACCGGACTCTTGTCTCAAGGGGATCCACCCACGGGCCGCGCGGGACACCGCAGTTCCGCGCCGACGAGATGAGAACCGATCGTGACCGTCATCTCCCAGCCGCACGAGTACAACCAGCACGACCTGTTCATCGACCTGCGGCCGGTGATCGGACACCCGCTGTTCCTCAAGGTCGAGGGGCTCAACTTCGCCGGATCGGTGAAGCTCAAGGCCGCGAGCGGGATGGTGGCGGCCGCCGAGCGCGAGGGTCGGCTGCGGCCGGGGTCGGTCATCGTCGAGTCCTCGTCGGGCAACCTCGGCGTCGCGCTGAGCATGATCGCGGCGAGCAAGGGCTACGGGTTCCTCTGCGTGACCGACCCCCGCTGCAACCTGCAGACCAGGCTGCTGATGGAGGCGCTCGGCGCCGAGGTGCACGTGGTCACCGAGGTGGCCGACCCGGCCCGCGGTCTCCTCGGTGCGCGGATGGACTACGTGAGGACTCGGTGCGCCACCGACCCCCGGTACGTGTGGCTCAACCAGTACGAGAACCAGGACAACTGGCAGGCGCACTACCGCCAGACCGCGCCGGCGATCGACCGGCAGTTCCCGGACCTGGACGTGCTGTTCGTCGGAGCCGGCACCACCGGCACCCTGATGGGCTGCGCCCGGTGGTTCCACGAGCACCGCCCCTCGGTGCGCATCGTCGCCGTCGACGTGGTCGGCTCGGTGTCGTTCGGCGGTCCGGCGAGCACGCGGATGATCCCCGGCCTGGGCATGGGCGTCCGCCCGCCGCTGCTCAACGAGTCCTACATCGACGAGCTGGTGATGGTGGAGGAGGCCGACACCGTCCGCGCCTGCCACCGGCTGGCCCGGCGCGGCTTCCTGTTCGGCGGCTCGACCGGCACCGTGGTCAGCGGGGCCACGAGCTGGCTGGCGCGGAACGGCCGGGACGACCTCACCGCGGTCACCATCGCCCCGGACCTGGGCGAGCGGTACCTCGACACCGTCTACCAGCCCAACTGGGTGCAGGACATCTACGGCGACGACGTGCTGCGGTCGCTGGACCTGGACGCGGGACGGCTCTCCGAAGCGCTACCCATCCCGATGCCGCGGGTCCCCATGGACGCCGCGGTGACGTCGGAGGTCGCCTGAGCACCACCCGGTCCCGGCCCGGGAGCTCGACCGCTCCCGGCCCGGGACCGGCGCGTCAGACGACGCGGATGCGCAGCCGGCGGAACCCGCGGCCCTTGTTCTCCATCTTGACCACCTCGACCCGGCCGACCATCGCCGTCGAGGCCACGTGCGTGCCGCCGTCGGCCTGCAGGTCCAGGCCGACGATGTCGACGATCCGGACCTCCTCGATGCCGGGCGGCAGCAGGTCGGTCGCCGTCCGGATCAGGTCGGGGATCGCGTAGGCCTCCGCACGCGGCAGCGTCCGCACCTCGATGCGCCGGTCCGCGGCGATCTCGGCGTTGACCGCCTCGGCCACGCGGTCCTTGAAGTCGGCCGGCACCTCGGCCAGGTCGAAGTCCATGCGCGCGGTCAGCGGCTCCATGTTGCCGCCGGTGACCTTCGCGCCGAAGTCGCGCAGGACGACGCCGGTGAGCACGTGCAGCCCCGAGTGCGTCCGCATCAGCGCCGTCCGCCGCTCGTCGTCGAGCGCGCCGCGGACGGCGGTGCCCGGGGGCGGCAGCGGATCGCCCTCCACCGGGATCAGGTACAGCTCGTCGCCCTTGCGGGTGCCCGCGATGCGGGTGCGGACGCCGCCCCACAGCAGCACGCCCTCGTCCGGCGGCTGCCCGCCGCCCCCGGGGTAGAAGGCGCTCCGGTCGAGGACGATGCCCTGCTCGGGGTCGGCCGCGACGACCGTCGCGTCCCACTCCCGGACGCTGGCGTCGGTCAGGTCGAGGCGGTGGGTGTGCCCGTGGTGGTCGCCGGCAGTGGTCACCCCGGCATGCTGCCGGACCGGTCCCTGGACCGGCGACCGCCGGCACGCGGGCCGTCGCCCGCTCGTGGGACGGGCCCGCTCAGCCGTTCTCGGCGATGTACCTCTCCGGGTCCTTGTCCCGGAGCGGGATCCCCGCGTAGTGCCGGGACTCGTAGGTCAGGAACTGCACCGCGATGTCGTGGCGGGTCTGCAGGTCGGCGTGGTGGCGGAAGTCGAGGAGGTCCTCGCGCTCCTCCTCGCCCATGTGGTCGTCGTTGGCCTTGCGCGCCGCCCACACCGCCGTCCACCAGCCCTCGCTGCCGACCTCGTGGTCCCGCGTGGCCCGGACCGCGTCGCGGATGTCGTTGTGGTCCTTGACCGCGTCCTCCACCTCGTCGTGGACGTCGCTGTCCGGGTTGCCCCGGCCGAGCCGGAGCAGCCGGGGGTAGAAGAACCTCTCCTCGGCCTCGGCGTGCACCTCGAGGAGCACCTGCAACCGGCCCCAGACCGCGTCCAGGGCCTCGGTGTCGTCCCGCGGCAGCTCGTCGAGCACGGCGAACATCCGCCGTTGATCGTGGTGCTGCTCGAGGATGACTTCGGTGATGTCCATGCGGTGAGGATGCCCCGGGGGTGCGGCCCGGTGAACGGCCTCGACGTCCTGGACGGCCCCTCCTCAGCCGAGACGTGCACCGGCAGTGTCGAGACCCGCCGCCTCGGTCGTGCCGTCCGCCGCAGCTGGTCCCGGACCGCGCGGCCCGTCCCGGGTGGTCAGGATCCGGTGCGGGCCGCTCCGGTACCGGTCCGGACGACCGTGACCGGGCAGGGGGCGTGGCGCACGACCTGGTCGCTGACCGAGCCGAGCAGCAGCTCGGTGAAGCCGCCGCGGCCGCGGGCGCCGACCACGAGGAGGTCGGCCCGCACCGCCGACTCGATCAGCCCGCGCACGGCGGTGCCGTGGGTGGCGTGACAGGTCACCGACAGCGCGGGGTCCAGGCGGGCGGCGGCCACGTCAGCCTCCAGGTCGGCCCGCACCGCCCGCTCGAAGTCCTCGAACGGGGGGATGTAGCCCGGCGCCCAGGTCGCCGGCCGCGGGGCCGTGGTGATCTTCCAGGCGCGCAACACGTGCAGCGGGAAGCCGGCGCGGGCGGCCAGGCGGGCGGCCCACTGCAGCGCCTCCTGCGCGCACGCCGACCCGTCGTGCCCGACCAGGACCCCACCGGGGACGTCGGCCACCCGGGTCACGCCCTCGTCGTCGAACTCCACGTCGATCTGCTCGGTCATGGACGCAACCTATCGTCGTCGCGGCGCCACCTCCCGTGGCCGAGGTCCGCGTCGTCCACGACCGTCGATCCGCCTGCGACCAGCACTCCGTCCCGTTCCGACGGGTGCGGCCGGCCGTTCCCGCGCGTCGGTGCGGGCGACCGACCGGTCCTGGGCTGGGTCGCGTCCGTCCGGCGGGACGTCGGGTTCCCGTTCACGTCGAGCGTGTGGGGACCGTGCCCGGTTCGCGCCCCGCTGGTGGCCGGGCTCGACCGTCGGCAGACACGTCGGGGCCGGGAGGACGAGCGTCCTCCCGGCCCCGACGTGTCCCCGTCCCGGGCCGGCCCCGTCCAGGGGTGGGTAGGACGGGCGGCCTCCCTGCAGGGCCCCGCCGCGAGCTCGCGAGCGGTGGGGGGCAGGGAGGTCCTTTCTCAGTCCGTCAGGCGCTGCGTCAGCCAGTCGTGGAACTCCCCGATGTGGTGCTCGGACGGCACCAGGACACCGCCGTTGGCGTAGGCCCGGGACGACATGGCCGGCTGGGTCCGCTCACAGGCCTCGAAGTCCTGCTCGTTGACCCGGTGGAAGAGCTCCACCGACCGGGACACGTCCTTCCCGGACTCCACCACCTCGCGCGTGTACAGCCAATCGCACTCCACGATGGTCCGGTCGACCGACACCGGGAACATGCGGTGGAAGATCACGTGGTCGGGCACCAGGTTGACGAAGACCGTCGGCCGGACGGTGATGGCGTAGTAGCGGCGGTCGTGGTCCTCGTCGACGCCGGGGAGCTTGTCGAAGCCCTCGCTGCCGTCGACGGTGAAGCCCTGGACGTCCTCACCGAACTCCGCGCCGTGCCCGACGAAGAACTGCGCGGCGTAGCCGTCGGCGAACTCCGGGAGCACCTCGGTGAGCTCGGGGTGGATCGTCGCGCAGTGGTAGCACTCCATGAAGTTCTCGATGATGAGCTTCCAGTTGGCCTTCACGTCGTAGGTGATGCGGCGGCCGACCGTGAGGGAGTCCAGCTCGTAGTGGTCGATGGAGTCCATGCTCCCGAGGCGGTCGGCGATGGCGCCCATGACGTCGTCCTCGAAGGACGGGGGCTCGTCGGCCAGGGAGACCCAGGCGTACCCGAGCCACTCCCGCAGGTGCACCGGCACCAGGCCGTACTGGACGCGGTCGATGTCGGGCATCTTGGTCAGGTTCGGGGCCGCGACCAGCTTGCCCGAGAGGTCGTAGGTCCAGGCGTGGTAGGGGCACTGGAAGGCCCGCTTGACCTCACCGGAGTCGTCGGTGCAGATCTGCGCGCCGCGGTGCCGACAGATGTTGAGGAAGGCCCGAAGCTGACCGTCGCGGCCGCGGACGACCAGCACGCTCTCGCGGCCGACCTGGACCTTCCGGAACTTCCCGGGCGTCGGCAGGTCCGCCGACCGCACCGCGCAGAACCACATGGTCTCGAAGACCCGGGTCTGCTCGAGGGCGAAGATGGCCGGGTCTGTGTAGTACTGGCCCGGCAGCGTGGAGATGAGGCTCGCGGGCAGGTCGGTGGTGGTCATACGGCACCTCGGGGTTCCGTCGGGCGATCTGGGGACGCCGGTAGTCGGACAAGCCGCGGTCGTCGCCCGCCAGCGAGCTCAGGACGACCGATGTGTTGCACATTAAACAGCGACTCGCGCAGAGCGCAACAGCTTGCGCGTCTCTTTCCTCTGGATCCGCGCGCGAGAGGCCGAACCGGACGAGGCGTCGCCCGACTCTCACGCCCGCCCCCGCGCCGGCAGGGCGGGCCGCGTCATCCGGACGGCACCGCGGACGCGACGGCAGGTGCACGCAGCGGGCCTCCGCCGCCGCCCCGTCCGCGCTGCGTGCCCACGTCGCGGACGGGGGGCGCGGGGAGGTCGGAGCGACGTCTCGACCACCACCGGCAGCAGCGCCCCGCGGGGTCAGCGGGCCCGGCCGAAGAACCCCAGCTTCCGGCTCAGCTCCTCAGCGCCTGACACCACCCGCCGGGCGAGCCTCGGGAGGTCCTCGGAGTCCATCCGGAAGGACGGCCCCGAGACGCTGAGGGCCGCGATCACGTCGCCGTCCGCGCCCCGGACGGGCGCGGCCACGGCGTTGAGCCCGATCTCGTACTCCTCGACCGTGGCACCCCACCCCTGCTCGACGATCCGGTCGAAGTGCTGTCGCAGTACCTCGGGATCGGTGATCGTGGCAGGGGTGAAGCGCTGCAGCTCCCGCGAGAGCGCGTCCTTGCGGACGGCGTCGGAGGCGAAGGCCAGGAGCACCTTGCCGCTCGAGGTCGCGTGCAGGGGGGTGCCCTGCCCCACCCAGTTGTGGGTGCTGAGCGCCCCCGGCCCCCGGGCTTGACTGACGTTCACCGCACGGTCGCCGTCCAGGATGGCGATGTTGACCGTCTCCTCGAGGTCGGCGGCCAGCGCGTCGCAGATCAGCCGCCCCTCCCGGGCGATGTCCAACTGCGCGGCGGCCGCGCCGGCCAGGCGCACGACGCCGAAGCCCAGCCGGTACTTGCCCCGATCAGCCAACTGCTCGACGAAGCCCCGGCTCTCCAGCGCCGCCACCAGCCGGAAGGCCGTGGACTTGTGCACCCCGAGCTCGGCAGCCACTTCCGTGACGCCGGCCTCCCCCTGGGCCGCGAGGATCTCCAGCACGCTCAGAGCCCGGTCGACCGACTGGACGACGGCAACCGAGCCCCGCTCTGCGTTCTCACCCTGCGACCCGCTCATGACCTCAGCGTAGGTGGCGGACGGCGAGGTACTCCGCGCCTCTTGACGCCACTGAGGGGGCTGAACCATGCTGTTGCGTCATCGGCGAGGAGTTGCGACAGTCGCAACAGTGACGAGTCTGGAGCGCCCATGATCCCGGTCTGCCCCACGATCGCGTTGCCGCCTGGCGAGGCGACCCGAGTGGAAGCCGACGAGCCCATCGCGGTCTTCAACGTGGACGGCGAGTTCTACGCGATCGACGACACGTGCACGCACCAGGACGCCTCGCTGGCCGACGGCTGGCTGGACGGCTGCGCGATCGAGTGCCCCCTGCACGCCTCCTGCTTCGACCTGCGTACCGGGAAGGTGTCCGGCCCGCCCGCCAAGACCCCGGTGCGCACGCACCGGGTCGTGGTGCAGGACGGCATGGTCTACGTGCAGCCGGGGTGCCCCGCGGACGGTGCCGCATGAGCCCCACGATCGCCGTGGTCGGGGCCTCCCTGGCCGGCCTCTCGACCGCGCGCGCCCTCCGCGAGCAGTCCTACGACGGCCGCATCGTCGTCATCGGCGACGAGGTGCACGTCCCGTATGACCGGCCGCCGCTCTCCAAGGAGTTCCTGGCTGGCACGGCCTCGCCGGACGACATCGCCCTAGGCGCACCCGACGACGAGGACCTCGGTCTCGAGTGGCGGCTGAGCACCACGGCGGTCGGCCTGGACCACCTCAGCCGGTCGGTGCTGCTGGACGACGGCAGCGAGATCCGCGCCGACGGCGTCGTCCTCGCCACGGGCGCCCGTGCCCGACGCCTGCCCGGCAGCGACGGCCTCGACGGCGTGCACGTGCTGCGCTCCCTGGACGACGCGATCGCCCTGCGAGAGGACCTGGCCGCCGGCGGACGTCTCGTCGTGATCGGCGCCGGCTTCATCGGGGCAGAGGTCGCCTCCACGGCCCGCAAGCTCGGGCTGGATGTCACGGTCGTCGAGACCCAGCCCGTCCCGCTCGCCGGCCCGTTGGGCGCCGACATGGGCGCGGTCTGCGCGGAGTTGCACGCCGACCACGGCACCCGCCTGCTGACCGG
>DATIMX010000176.1:0-12233 GCA_035474935.1 Geodermatophilus sp.
GCCCGCCGCCTCCAGGAGTCCGGGCCGAACAAGCTCACCAGCGAGAAGCCGCCGTCGATCTGGGTCGTCGCGCTGTCGCAGCTGCGCGACCCGATGAACATCATGCTCATCGTCGTGGCGGTGGCCAGCCTGCTCATCGCGCAGGTCTCCACCGCGGTGCTCGTGGCCGCGCTGGTCCTGCTCAACGTGGTGCTCGGCACCCGGCAGGAGCTCAAGGCCCGCGCGAGCGTCGACGCGCTGGCCAAGCTGCAGGTGCCGCAGACCCGCGTGCTGCGGGAGGGGCAGTACGAGATGATCCCGGCCGAGGAGGTCGTCCCGGGCGACGTCGTCCGGCTCGAGGCCGGCGACATCGTGCCCGCCGACGGGCGGATCGTCGCCTCGGCCACGCTGGAGACGCAGGAGGCCGCGCTCACCGGGGAGAGCGCCCCCATCAGCAAGGGACCGGAGACCCTGAACGGGCCCGACGTCGGGCTCGGTGACCGGGTCAACATGCTGTTCCAGAACACGTCGGTCACCCGCGGCACGGCGAGCATGGTCGTCACGGGGACGGGCATGCGGACCGAGATGGGCAAGATCGCGACGATGCTCACGTCGGTGACCCGGACCCGGTCGCCACTGCAGAAGGAGCTCGACGGGCTGACCCGGGTGCTCGGCATCGTCGCGTGGACGGCGGTCGCGCTGATCGTCGTCGTGGGCCTGGCTCGGGACCTGCCGGCCGAGGACGTCCTGCTGCTGGGCACCGCCATGGCGATCTCGGCCATCCCCACCGGCCTGCCCACCTTCGTGCAGGCGATGCTGTCCTACGGCGCCCGGCAGCTCGCCGAGGCCAAGGCCGTGGTCAAGAACCTGACCGACGTCGAGACCCTCGGCGCGACCAGCGTGATCAACACCGACAAGACCGGCACCCTGACCCTCAACGAGATGATGGTGTCCACCATGTACGTCGACGGCGCCTGGTTCACCGTCGACGGCGAGGGCTACCGCAAGTCCGGCGGGATCCGCGCGGTGGCCGGTAGCGAGCTGCCCGACTTCACCCGGCTGGCGTACGCGCTCGTCCTCGACAGCGACGCGACCGTCGCGGACGACGGCACGGTCATCGGCGACCCGACGGAAGCGGCACTGGTGGTGCTGGCCGCCAAGCTCGGCGTCGACGCCGACCAGACCCGGCGGGCCTACCCGCGCCTGGCCGAGGTGCCGTTCGACTCCGATTACAAGTTCATGGCGACCTTCCACAAGGTCGAGATCGACGGCGCCCAGCACCTCGTCGAGCTGGTGAAGGGCGCTCCCGACGTCGTCCTGGGCAGGTGCAGCCGGGCAGGGGGGCCGTTCCGCTCGCCCCAGGTGCCGATCGAGGAGCAGCGCGACCGGATCGAGGCGGCCAACCGGCACATGGGGGAGCAGGGGCTCCGGGTGCTCGCGTTCGCGGCGCGCCTGGTGCGCGACGACGAGGTCGCCGTCCTGCAGGCCGACCCGATGGCGCTGACCACCGACCTGGGCTTCGTGGGGATGGTGGGCATCATCGACCCGCTGCGGCCGTCGGCGAAGGCCGCCGTCGAGACGGCGCTGCAGGCCGGCATCGACGTCCGGATGATCACCGGCGACCACGCCGTCACGGCGCACGCCATCGGTGAGCAACTCGGGCTGGGGGAGGGCGCGATCAGCGGCGCGGAGCTGCAGGCGCTCTCGGACGAGGAACTGCGTCGCCGGCTGCCCCGGCTGCACGTCTTCGGCCGCGTCAGCCCCGAGGACAAGCTCCGGCTGGCCCGCGTCATGCAGGGCGAGGGCCAGATCGTCGCGATGACCGGAGATGCGGTCAACGACGCCGCCGCGCTCAAGCAGGCCGACATCGGCGTCGCGATGGGCAGCGGCAGCGAGGTCTCCAAGCAGGCGGCGCGGATGATCCTCACCGACGACAACTTCGGCACGCTGGTGCACGCGGTCGAGCTGGGCCGCAGCATCTACGGCAAGATCGTCTCCTACATCCGCTACCAGATGACCCAGCTGCTCGCGCTGGTGCTGCTGTTCGTCACGGCGACGGTGTTCAACATCAACTCCGGCGTCGCGATGACCCCGCTCATGGTGCTGTTCCTCAACTTCTTCGTGGCGATCTTCCCGGTCGTGGTGATCCTGCTCGATCCGGCCGACCCGGAGGTCATGAACCGACCGCCACGGGACCCGAAGGTGCCGATCACCAACCTCCCGGCGGTCACCCGCTGGATCGCGTACGGCGCGGTGCTGTTCGTCTCGGGTCTCGTGCCCCTGGTCGCCGGGCCGGACCAGCCGAGCACCGATGTCGCGAGCGCGTCGATGACCATGTGCTACGTCGTCATCGGTCTGGGCACGATCTTCAGCGGCGTGGTCATGCGGCGTGACCCCACGTCGGGGCTGATCCCGCCGATGCTGACCGCGGTCAAGTGGTCGGTGATCCCGGCCGGCCTGCTGGTGCTCTCCACGGAGCTGGACTTCCTGCAGCACGGGCTGCTCGCCCAGTCGCTGACCGGGCTGCAGTGGCTGGCCTGCATCGGCCTGGCCCTCGCGATGCCGATCGTGGTCGAGATCGACAAGTGGGTGCACCGTCGCCGGCAGCGCCCGCCGGCGCCGGTCGAGGTCGAGGCCGCCGTGGCACCGGCCCGGGCGACGGTGGCCGCCTGAGGTCCGGCGCGACACGGATCGGCGTCCGGAGGGCGCCGGCTGCCGGCGAGCGTGGGGACTGCGGTCCGCTGCCCGTCCCGGTCGGACCCTCCGCCCGCCGCTCCTCGGGCAGCTGCGGGGCTGCCCCCGGGGGAGTCAGCCGCGCAGGGAGCGGACATCCCCGGACGGGAGCTCACCGCCCGGCCCAGGGGGGCCGTTCTCCGGCGCCTGCACGCCGAAGCGCTGCCCCAGACCGAGCCTGTCCCGCAGGCGCGTGGCCCAGCGGTCCTGGTCGCGGTCGAACTCGGCGGCCAGGATCGTGGTCGCCACGAAGATGAACGCGATGCACAGCAGCCACCCGATGAGCGCGAGCGTCACGCCGAACAGCCCGTACCGCAGGCTGTAGGTGGACATCAGCCGAGGCATGTAGACCGTCGTGGCGAGGGCGTAGATCCCCGCGCAGGTGGCCGTGAGCGCCCCGGTCGGCATCAGCCGGCGCCAGGGGACCCGCCGGTCCAGCAGGAGCCACGGGACGGCCGTCCAGAGCAGCAGGCTCCCGAGGACGGAGATCGTCCCGCCCAGCACCCAGCCGGCCGGCAGGGCGCCGACGAGCGTGCGGACCAGGAAGAGCAGGCCGATCTCCACCAGCAGGACGGCCAGGGCGAGGGCGGCGTTGAGCGAACCCCTGACCCCGCGGCGCGGAGGGAGCCGCCAGGCGTCCTGGTACATCCGTTGCATCCGTCGGGTCAGCGAGACGCCGGAGAAGACGAGGAGCACCACGCTGAACACGCCGGTCGAGGCTCCGGAGGGGTGCGCGAAGAGGTCGCGCACCGCGTCGGCGGCCGATCCCCCGAGCCGGAACTTGCGGATGAGCAGGTCGGAGACCAGGTCGCGGTGGTCGGCCGCTGCCAGCCCGGAGGCGAGGAGGACCAGCGGGATCAGCGCCGTGAAGGCCTGGGCGGCGATGGCGGTCGCACGGTCGATCCCCTGGAGAGCCAGGAAGCTGCGGACGGAGCGGCCCAGCAACGTCGTCTCCAGCCGGCGACCGGCCGTGCGGAGGCCCTGACCTGTCAGCATCCCGGCTCCCTCGTCGACGTGCACCGGGACAGCGGCGACGACCGCGCTGTCCCGCCGGTCCCGCAGCCCTCGCTGGACGCGCCACCAGTGGTCGCCTGGCCGGGACTCCTGCTGGACCACGACCGGCTCCTACGCCACAGCCGACCGTAGGCGGACGCCGGTACTGGCGGGCGTCCCCCAGGGGGGATGAACCTGATCCGGCCGGTTCCCCGGTTCCTCGGGTCGCACTGCTCGTGCTGTTCCCGTCGTGGCGTCAACACCCACATCCCCGCCGACGGGCTTCCCGCGGCTCGCCCGCGGCGGGTGCCCGGCGACTCACCCGCAGCGGAGGAGGCCCCGCCCGGCTCGCGGCAGCAGCATTCCGACGGCGAGGCACACCGGCGGCGAGGCGGGCCGGTTCCCCGGCCGCCCGGCGAGAGGGGAAGCCAGTGGGAACATCACCTGAAGCGGTCATGCCGATACCGACGGTCAGCGAAGCCGTCGCCCAGACGCTCCGGCTCGGTCACGGGGCGGTGCTGCGGGCCATCCAGGGGAACACCGTGGACGTCCCCCTCCCGGTCGTCGGCACCGTGCGGCTGCCGCCGCTGGACAGTCTGGCCCTGTACGGCGGTCTGGCGACCCTGGCGGCGGTCGGGATCATGGAGTGGCCCGTCGCCGCGGCCATCGGGGTCGGCCACCTGCTGGTCCAGCAGCAGCACTTCCGGCTCCTGCACGACTTCGGGGAGGCCCTCGAGAAGGCCTGAACGCCGACGAGATCCGTGTTCCCGCGGAGCCGGGTCGTCGCGGGGTCGCCCGGAGCGGACGAGGCGCTGCCACCCGTCCCGGCGGGAGGCTGGGCGTCCGGGACGACGGAGGGTGGCGGACATGCTGCGAGGTCGACGGGCGGAACGACGCGAGGAACGACGCGGCGGCGGCGCCGTCCACTACCGGATGCGCCAGCGGCTGATGTCGATCGGCGACGACTTCTGGATCGAGACCGACAGCGGGCAGCGGGCCTACAAGGTGGACGGCAAGGCGCTCCGGCTGCGCAAGACCCTGGTCTTCGAGGACCCGGACGGGCGCGAGCTGGCGAAGATCCAAGAGCGGGTCGCCCGGATCAAGGACTCGATGGAGATCGAGGACGCCGCCGGCAACCGACTGGCGTTGGTGAAGAAGGCCCTCATCAGGCCCCTCCGTGACCGCTGGGCCGTCACGGTCGAGAACGGACCGGATCTCGACGTCCAGGGCAACGTCCTCGACCACGAGTACACCTTCACCGACGGCCGGACCCCGGTGGCCACCGTCTCGAAGAAGTGGTTCCGGGTCGCCGACACCTACGGCGTGGAGATCGCCCCCGGCCAGGACCCGGTGCTCGTGCTGGCGGCCACGGTCGCGGTCGACATGATGGCGCACGAGGGGCGCTGACGAGCAGGTGGCGGCGCCACGCGACGGGCGCTGAGGGCCGGCGGTAGGCGACCGTGGAGGCGGCCGTGCTCGTCGTCCCCGCGGCGGTCTTCCTGTGGGGCGTGGTGTCGGCGCGGCTGGAGCGGGCGGATCTGAGCGCCCCGGTCGTGTTCGTGGCGGTCGGCGCCGTGCTGGCCGCAGTCGGGCTCGTCGACGCCACCACCGCTCCGGAGACCCTCAAGCCCCTGGTCGAGATCACCCTCGTCTGGGTCCTGTTCGCCGATGCGGCCCGCGTCCGGGTCCACGACCTGCGCTCCGACGCGGGGCGGTACGTCCGACTGCTGGCGATCGGCCTGCCGATGACCATGGTCGCCGGCTGGGGACTGGCGGCGTGGCTGTTCCCCGGTCTCGGGCTGTGGCTCGCCCTGCTGGTCGGCGCGGCGCTGGCACCCACCGACGCCGCCCTCGGGACCCCGGTGGTGACCAACCCGGTGGTGCCGTCCCGGCTGCGGCGGCTGATCAACGTGGAGAGCGGTCTCAACGACGGGATCGCCACGCCCGTCGTCGTGTTCGCCCTGGCCGGCGCAGCGTCGACGGAGGGACTCACGGAGGCCCCCGGGCTGGCGCATGCGCTGCTCGAGCTGGCGATCGGCGTGGTCGTGGGGGTGGCCGTCGGCGCGGCCGGCGGGTGGCTGCTGCGCCGGGCGCGCGGCCGGGGATGGGTCGCGGAGGACTTCGCGGGGAGCGCGGTGCTCGCGCTGGCCCTCACCACCTACGCCGCGGCACTCGTCGTACACGGCAACGGGTTCGTCGGGGCGTTCTGCGGCGGGCTCGCCTTCGCCGCCACGGCCGGTCGGCGCGGCCCCGCCGAGCTCGTCTTCACCGAGCAGGCGGGCGGCCTGGTGTCACTGCTGGTGTGGTCGGCGTTCGGTGCGATCGCGGTACCGATCCTGCTCGATCGCGCGACCTGGGCCGTGGCGCTGTACGCGGTCCTCAGCCTGACCGTCGTGCGGATGGTCCCGGTGACGCTGGCCCTGATCGGCTCCGGTCTGGACCTGGTCACCGTGTCGTTCATCGGCTGGTTCGGCCCCCGTGGCCTGGCGTCCCTGGTGTTCGCCCTGCTCGCGCTCGAGGACCTGGGACCCGCGACTGACGAGGCCGTGGCCGTCATCGCGGGCACGGTGTTCCTCAGCGTCCTCGCCCACGGGATCAGCGCCGCGCCGCTGGCCGCGCGCTACGGCCGGCGCGCCGCGGCGCGCGGCCCGGAACGCGGCGGTCCGGTGTCCGACCTGCCGGTACGGGGACTGCCGCGCCGTCGCCACCCCGATCGCGTCGGAGTCGAGCGGCACGCTGCGGGGACGGCGCAGGTCGACCCGCGACCGGCTCAGGAGTGAGACCTCGCCCCTCCTCGTCGTCCTGCGGGGCCGCGCCGGCGCTGGACCCTCAGCCCGCCGGCACCTGCTGCGCCCGGGAGCGCCACTCGGTGGGGCTGACGCCGAAGCGCGCGCGGAACCACCGGGAGAAGGCGCTGGGCGCGGTGAACCCCAGGAGCTCGGAGACCTCGGTCAGCGAGTACCGCTCGGTCGCCAGGTAGCGCTCGGCCAGCCCCTCCCGCGTCGCGTGCACGATCCCGGAGAACGACTCGCCGTCGGCGGCCAGGTGCCGGTGCAGGGTCCGCTGGGTGACCCCCAGGCTGCGGGCGACCTGCGCGGTGGAACAGCGGCCGAGCGGGATCAGCATCTCGACCAGCTCCCGGACCTGACCGGTGGCCGTCGGCGCCCGCGGGCTGCCGAGCACCTCCAGGAACTGCCGCGCATAGGGCCGCAGCAGCGGGTCGACCGCGGTGTTCGCGGCGTCGAGGTCGCCGGCGTAGAGGACGAGCCCGGTGAACGCGTGCCCGAACTGCAGCCGTGGCCCCAGGACGGAGTGGTGCGTGGCGGGTGAGGCCGGCGCCCCGTGGGAGAAGCACACCGCCAGCGGCTCCCACCGGTCGCCGAGGAGCTCCCGGACGATCCCCAGCAGCGCCGCCGTCGCGAGCTCCAGCGCCTGCCGGGTCGGCGCGGGCTCGCCGAACTCGAACCACAGCCGCATGGTCGCCAGGTCGCCGCCCTCGTCCAGCCGCAGCCGCAGCGCCTCGTTGTAGCTGTGCTCGTACCGGATCAGCAGGGCCAGCGCGTCGCGCAGCCGGGGCTCCTGCCGCAGCACGACGCTCAGCGGCCCCAGCGTGGCCAGCCGCCGCAGGCCGGCCAGCCGCAGGCCGAAGTCCTCGCGGCCGGAGTCTCGTGCCGAGCGCTCCAGCAGCCGGGCGACCGCCGCGGCGGGGATCCACGTGTCGGGGACGGCGAGGTCCGCGACGTCCAGCCCCGCCTCCCGCAGCAGGCGAGCCGGGTCCAGGCCGCAGGAGCGCACGAGACCCACGTAGCCGTCGAGCGTCGCGCAGCGGACAGAGGGCCTCATCCGGCCTCACCGCCTCCGGAGGGGGTGTCCGAACAGGCTAAGACCCTTGTCCGGATCGGTACAGCCCCCGGCCGTGGCCCCTGCCACAGTTGGAGCCGTCCGGGAGAGAGAGGAACCCCACCTCCCGGACGGATCGGGCGGACAACCCGCCCCCCATCCCACGCCCCGCACGCGCGCTCCGCGCGCCTGCTGACGTACCCCAGAAGGAGAGTCGTCCATGGCGAAGGGCATCCGCTTCCACGAGACCGGCGGCCCGGAGGTGCTGCGCTGGGAGTCCCTCCCGGTCGGCGCGCCCGGTCCCGGACAGGCGCTGGTCCGCCACGAGGCCGTCGGGCTCAACTTCGCCGACACCTACTTCCGCTCGGGGCTCTACCCGGCGGCGCTGCCCGCCGGGATGGGCGTGGAGGCGGCCGGCGTGGTCGAGGCCGTCGGGCCCGGGGTCACCGACTTCGCCCCGGGGGACCGGGTGACCTACACCGGCAGCCCGCTGGGCGCCTACAGCACCCAGCGGGTCATGGACGTGGCTCCGCTGATCCCGCTGCCCGACGAGATCCCGTTCGAGACCGCCGCCGCGATGACGATGCGTGGCCTCACCTGCGCCTACCTTCTCCGCCGCATCGCGGCCCTGGACCCCGGCGCTCCCGTCCTGCTGCACGCGGCAGCCGGTGGTGTCGGCCTCATCTTCACCCAGTGGGCCCGGCTGCTCGGCGTCGACGTGATCGGCACGGTCTCCACGGACGAGAAGGCCGAGGTCGCCCGCGCGCACGGGTGCGCGCACACGATCGTCTACCCGCGCGAGGACGTCGCGGCCCGGGTGCGCGAGCTCACCGACGGCGCCGGCGTCCCGGTCGTCTACGACAGCATCGGGCGGACGACGTTCGCCTCGTCCCTGGACTCGCTGAGCCGGCGCGGCCTGCTGGTCTGCTTCGGGACCTCCTCCGGGCCTGTCCCGCCGATCGACGCGATGCAGCTGGCGGCCAAGGGGTCGCTGTTCGTCACCCGCCCAGCCCTGGCCGACTACATCGCCGACCACTGGGAGCGCGCCGCGCTGGCCAGTGAGCTGTTCGACCACGTCGCCTCCGGCCGGATCAGCGTCGAGATCAACCAGCGCTACGCCCTCGACGACGCCGTCGCGGCCCACCGCGACCTCGAGTCGGGGCGCAGCGTCGGCTCGTCGGTCTTCTGCCTGGAGTCGGCGGGCGCCTGAGCCGCGACACGCCCTGACCCACCCCCACCCCCACCCCCACCCCTGAGGAGAACACCGTGTCCATCACCGTCGACCACACCGTGGAGTGCAGGAACTGCCCCTCGTGCCGCACCGGCCGGACCTCGATCGAGGTGATCCCGCTGACCGCCACGATCGGCGCGGAGCTGCGGAACGTCAGCCTCGCCGAGGCCTCGCGGGACGCCGACCTGTTCGCCGAGCTCCGGGCGCTGCTGCTGCAGCACAAGGTGCTGTTCGTCCGCGACCAGGACATCACCCGCGCCGAGCACGTCGCGCTGGCCGAGAGGTTCGGGCCCCTCGAGGACCACCCGGTCGCCGGCAGCGACCCCGACCACCCGGGTCTGGTCCGCATCTACAAGGACCTCGACAGCAAGCCGGAGCACTACGAGAACGCCTTCCACTGCGACGCCACCTGGCGCGAGGCCCCGCCCCTCGGATCGGTGCTCCGCTGCGTGGAGGGGCCCCCGGTCGGCGGCGACACCATCTGGGTGAACATGGCCGAGGCCTACCGACGGCTGCCCGAACACGTGAAGCAGCGGATCGACGGCCTCAAGGCCCGGCACAGCATCGAGGCCAGCTTCGGCGCCGCGATGTCCGAGGAGCAGCGGCACGCCCTGCACGCGCGGTTCCCGGACGCCGAGCACCCCGTCGTCCGCACCCACCCCGAGACGGGCGAGAAGGTCCTGTTCGTGAATGCGTTCACGACGCACTTCACGAACTACCACACCCCCGAGAACGTCCGGTTCGGACACGACTACTCACCGGGCGCGAGCGAGCTGCTCAACTACCTGATCCGCCAGGCCTCGGTCCCCGAGTACCAGGTGCGCTGGCGCTGGACGAAGAACAGCTTCGCGATCTGGGACAACCGCAACACCCAGCACTACGCCGTCCAGGACTACTGGCCCGCCGTCCGCAAGATGGAGCGCGCGGGAATCGTCGGCACCCCCACCTTCTGATCCATTCCTCACCTCGAGCACAGGAGTTCTGACATGCATTTCCTCGACGATTCCCTCTTCCCCGAGAACCAGGAGAAGCTGGTCATCACCGCCGCGCCGTACGGCCCGGAGTGGGAGCCGGCCGACTTCCCGGAGGACATCCCGCTGACCATGGACCAGCACGTGCAGCAGGCGGTGGACTGCTGGGAGGCCGGCGCCACGGTGCTGCACATCCACGTGCGGGAACTGGACGGCAAGGGCTCCAAGCGGCTGTCGCAGTTCAACGAGCTGCTCCGCCGGCTGCGCGAGGCCGTGCCGGACATGATCCTGCAGGTCGGTGGCTCGATCTCCTTCTCCCCGGAGGGCGAGGACGGCGACGCCAAGTGGCTGTCGGACGACACCCGCCACATGCTCGCCGAGCTCGACCCGAAGCCCGACCAGGTGACCATCGCGATCAACACGTCGCAGATGAACATCGTCGAGCTGATGACCGCCGACGACATCCGCGGCACCTCGTTCGAGCGGCCGGAGCTGTGGGAGGCCTACCGCAACATGGAGGTGCCGGCCGGCCCCGAGTGGGTCGAGGAGCACCTCAAGCGCCTGACCGCCAACGGCATCCAGCCGCACTTCCAGCTCGCGCACAGCGCGCAGCTGGAGACGGTCGAGCGGCTGGTCCGCCGCGGCGTCTACACCGGCCCGCTCAACATCACCTGGGTGGCCATCGGCGGCGGCTTCGACGGTCCCAACCCCTACACGATGATGGAGTTCATCCGCCGGGTGCCGGACGGCGCGTCGCTGACGCTCGAGAGCATCATGCGCAACGTCCTGCCGATCAACACGATGGCGATCGCCCTCGGCCTGCACACCCGCTGCGGCAACGAGGACACCCTGTGGGGCCGGCTCGGCGAGAAGTGCACCTCGGCGGACGCCGTGCGCCAGCTGGTGCGCATCGCCGGCGAGCTCGGCCGCGAGGTCGCCACCGGCAAGGAAGCCCGCGAGATCTACCGGCTCGACGAGTACTGGAGCAGCGCCGACGAGGCCCTGGCGAAGCTCGGCTACCCGCCGAACCGCCGTCCCGGCCAGGTGGGCTTCCTCCACCACGCCTGATCGGCAGCGACTGATCGGTCGTTCCTCCCGCAATCCCCCCGTGCGCATGTGCGGGCCCGGTACCCCCCGGGCCCGCACGTGCGCCACCATGTCGGCAGCGAGCCACGCGCTCGAGGTCGACCCATCGGTCCACCCGTCACCGGACGGGCCCCCGAGATCGACTTCGAATCGCGCACTGGAGCGTCAGCATGGCAACCCTGGTCACCGAGGGCACGGTCGATGACGCCGTCGTCCACCCCGCCCCCACGAAGAAGGCCCGCCGGCTCTTTCCGTGGGTCGTCTTCACCCTCACCTTCGCACTGCTCCTGTCCGACTACATGTCCCGGCAGGTCCTGTCCGCCGTCTTCCCCTTCCTCAAGCTGGAATGGGCGCTGACCGACACACAGCTCGGCGGGCTCGTCAGCGTCGTCTCGCTGACCGTCGCCGTGCTGGCCGTCCCCTTGTCCCTGCTCGGCGACCGCTGGGGCCGGGTGAAGTCGATCGTCCTGATGGCCTCGATCTGGAGCCTGGCCACCCTCGGCTCGGCGATCGCGGCCAACTACGAGCAGCTGATGCTGGCCCGGGTCTTCATCGGGGTCGGTGAGGCCGCATACGGCAGCGTCGGCCTGGCCGTCGTCCTGGCGGTCTTCCCGGTCTACCGCCGCGCCTCGCTCACCGGCGCCTTCTTGGCGGGCGGCTCGTTCGGCTCGGTGCTCGGCGTCGCCCTGGGTGGCGCTCTGGCCGTCCAGTTCGGCTGGCGCTGGTCGTTCGCCGCGATGGCCGTCGTCGGCCTGGTCCTGGTCGTGCTCTACCGGATGTCCATCACCGACAAGAAGCTGGAGCAGTACCGCGTCGACGACGTCGCCGAGGGCGAGCCGGTGTCCACGACGGGGGAGCGGGTCAAGCTGCGCACCCTGTTCAACACGCCGTCGGTCATCGCCGCCTACATCGGCAGCGGACTGCAGCTGTTCATCGCCGGCTCGCTGTTCGCCTGGCTGCCCAGCTACGTCGGCCGCGCTTACGGCCTCGCCCCTGACAAGGCCGCCGGCATCGCCGCCGTCGCCATCCTGCTCATGGGCACCGGCATGATCGTCTGCGGCGCGGTGACCGACCGGCTCGCCCGGACCGTCGCCATCCGCAAATGGACCTCGGCGATCGTCTACACCGCGGCATCGCTGGTCTTCCTCGGCATCGGCTTCTCCCTGCCGCACGGCGGCGTCCAGCTGCTGCTGCTCGCCATCGGTGTCTTCTTCGCCGCCGGCACCGCGGGCCCGGCCGGGGCGATGGTGTCGAACCTCACCCACGAGTCCATCCGGGCCACCGCGCTGGGCACCCTCACCCTGGCGAACAACCTGCTCGGCCTCGCCGCCGGGTCGCTGATCACCGGCATCCTGGCCGACAGGTTCGGCCTCGTCGGCGCCATGAAGATCGTCCCCATC